>NZ_PYWN01000008.1 GCF_003049505.1 Metasolibacillus meyeri | reverse complement strand
TTTCTAATTATCAAACTTATATATATATTCTGAAATATGCATAAAAATAACTGCTTAGACACAAAAAATTCTTTTATTTACCTATTTTACACTATAAGTATTCTCATAATTGAAACTTTTGCTATAATATAGTTATACACATGTAAAGGGGAGTTATTTATGGCAAATCATTACCAAAATATCGTAGTAGCAGTAGATGGTTCTAAAGAAGCGGAATATGCTTTCCGCAAATCTCTTGATGTTGCAAAACGTAACGTTGGTTCAACGCTTCACTTAGTAAATGTTATCGATACTCGTTCATTCGCTGCTGTAGAAGCATATGATCGCTCAATCGCTGAACGCGCTCAAAAGTTTTCTGAGGAATTATTAAATGGCTACAAACAGCAAGCGCTAGATGAAGGTGTTGAAAACGTTAAAACTTTAATCGAGTATGGTTCACCTAAATCAATTATTACAAAAGAATTATCAAAACTTGTTACTGCAGACTTAATCATTTGTGGTGCTACAGGTTTAAATGCAGTAGAACGCTTCTTAATCGGTTCTGTATCAGAAGCAATCGTTCGCTCTGCAAACTGTGATGTGCTAGTAATTCGTACACCAGAATGATAGAAAGGCTGATGGAAGTATATTTCCATCAGCCTTTTTATTTAATTCTTTACCTATCTTCTACTTACTTTCTTTCCACATTTGCACTTTTTCAAAAAACATCGCCAACGCTTGCTTATTTGACATACTCGGCACTTTTGCTAATAATACCTCACGAGGTGCTCGTAATTCCTTATGCTGCTTTTGTAATATTAGTATACTTTTTTCATGTGCCTTTGCCGAGAATAATGTTTCAGGCAATTGGATAACTGCTTGAATCCATGCATTTGCCTTCAAATATTGATGTAGCTTCTTCGCTTCTTCCCCTTCGAAAAGACTCGCAGGAATTAAGAAAAATAAATAGCCACCATCTTTTGTATAGCGAATTGCTTGCTCAATAAATAAGTAATGTGCAAAGCTCATACCTTCTGTTGCACAAAGCTCATAATCAAGTGCTACCTCCTCATTTGGATAATAACCGACAGGCAAATCACAAACAATCGCATCTACTGGATCAACCAGTAGGTTATCAAGCGCATCTTGACGATATAAGGTTACTTGTTGTTCGATTAAGTCCCCTGTTGCCGCAGCTAAACGAATAAGTAACTCATCTACTTCAATACCTGTTGCTTGCATTTTACTGTCCTGTGTATTCATTATCGTATACAGTAAATTTCCTGTACCCACCGCTAAATCAAGTACAGATATTGTCCCATTCTGCAATTCTTTTTCAAAAAATTGCTCAACGAAATAACTCACCAAGAGTCCTAATGTATCAGGTGTCATTTGATGATTTGGCTGGGAGCCTTTGCGCATTCCTTTTAATATTGCGATTTGAATCGCTTTGCGCATATCCTCTTTTGTCGCACCTTCTACTTGCCAAGAAAATACGCCATCTAGCGTATCCTCTAATGCGCTGAGCAAGCCATCTAAATATGTTTGCTCCTGCTCCTTTTCACGCTTTTCTGCTTCACCATTTATATGCATAAAAATTTGTTCAAACTTTTCCATAAATAATCCTTTCTCCAATCATAATGAAGGAAACAACCCACTCAGCAAAATGAGTGGGCTGTTTCATTTAGATGATTATTTTGTTAATGCTTTGACAGCTTCAATTGCCGCTTCATAATTTGGGTGATCTGTCGCTTCTGGCACATATTCAACATACGTTACAGTACCTTCTGCATCCACTATGAAAACAGCGCGTGTTAATAGGCGTAATTCTTTAATATGTACGCCATATGCTTCGCCAAATGATGCATCGCGGTGGTCAGATACCGTTTGTACTGCTTCAATACCCGCTGCACCACACCAGCGTTTTTGCGCAAATGGTAAATCCATTGACACTGTGTAAATTACGACATTGTCGCCTAGCTCTGCTGCTGCTTCATTAAATTTGCGTGTCTGTGCATCACATACACCTGTATCAAGTGAAGGTACGATTGAGAATAATCGAACTTTCCCTTCAGAATCCTTTAATGTTACTGCTGATAAATCATTTGCTAACACTGTGAAATCAGGTGCTTTATCCCCAACTTTTACTTCATTACCTAATAATGTTACTGGACCATTTTTAAATGTTACTTGTGCCACAAAAACGCCTCCTTTATTGTGCTTTCATTTTACTAAATATCTAGCAAGCTTTGCAACTTGTACAGCTCGAATAAAATGATTCCTTAAATCATATACTCGATTTCATGCCGTTGTACAGGTGCTGTTGGCTGAATTTGCTGCTCTGTATAAATACCTTCATGGACAACAATCGTATCGGCAATATAGTCTAGCAACCCTTGGTTTTTCGGTGAAAAGGCAACGGCCAAATAGGGTAAATAAAAAATCTTATTACTAATAAAGCGTCCAATTACTTCACGGAATAAAACAGTGGACCAATCTAGTCGTTGTCCATCCGTTTTGACAACACGCAAGCCAAAAATCATTTTCCCAACAGTTTGCTGCCAAAATCTTGTCATAATCGCAAAATAGCTGAAATAGACGATTGTTGAAATGATTGCTAGCGGTGCATACCACGGCATTTTCATTAAACTCCAATCCATGAAATAAAAAATTGGGTTAATAATAATACCAATTGCCGCACTTATAATGATTCCATCAATGATGAATGCCCATAAGCGCACCCAAAAACCTGCTGTTTTTTGCACATACTGCGTTGTTGGTGGGATAACTGTTTGCACATATTCCATTTTCTATCCCTCCTTAAAAATCACCATATAAGTACATTGCACGTGGTGCATTGTGTGTCGTTAAAATACGTGTTAAAAAGCGCTCTTCCAAAGATGGTCCAAACATCGAACCTACTTTCATACCAAATAATGCAGCTAAACTATCCTCTGGTTTTGCATACTCAAATAGCTCTGCTTCCTCTAAATCAAAGTCTGCACGAATTGAGGCAATTGTATCATCTAAAGTACCGATTTCATCTACTAAACCTGCTTTTAACGCTTGTGTGCCACCTAAAATACGTCCATCCGCGACCTTTTTAACATCCGCTTCTGACATACCACGACCTGCCTCAACAATATCAACAAACTCCTCATACATTTCATCAATCATTTCTTGCAACATCGCAAGTTCTTCTTCCGATGTCTCACGAGAACCACCAAACATGTCTTTATGTGGACCAGACTTAATTGTTTCAAATTTCACACCAAGCTTTTCAGCCAGTTCTGAGTAGTTAATACCTTGCATAATGACACCTATTGATCCTGTAATCGTTTCTTTTAAAGCAAAGATTTTATCGCTCGGTGCGGCAATATAATAACCGCCTGATGCAGCCATTGTACCCATAGATACATAAATTGGAATTTGGCGCTGCTCTTTAATTTCAAGTAGTTTTTTATGAATGGCTGCTGATTCTATAACGCCACCACCTGGTGAATTAACAGCTAGCACAACTGCCTGAATTGACTCATCCACTAAAATAATTTCAAGTTGATTCATAAACAGCTGATGATCGTATTCTACCTGTGTCCATGCATTACCAGACCCTAAATCTTGAATTGTTCCATTCACCGTCAAAAGCGCTATTCGCTTATTCCCATCTCCATGCTCTAGCACGCTTTCATTAATCACTATATCTCCTGACATCGGTAATACCGTATCAAATGAATGGAGAAAATTTGTTTTAAATATGGCCATCATCGCATTTAATCCCATGGAAAACGCAATTAATACAGCCGCAGCTACTAAAGCTACCCATCTTTTTGTATTCATTTCCTTACTCCTTTTTATGTTTTTCATCACTCTCTAGCATAAACTTTTTTTGGATATTATGCCAATATTATTTCACTTTGACTGTGAATCGATGTGATGTTATGTATGTTATTTTATACGTTTTGGTTTGTTAAAAGTTTCAAAATAATTCGTATAAAGTGCAACTACCAATCAGTTTTTTTACAGGCCGTTGATTCCTCCTTCAATATTTTAGTTTTATCCTATGTTTTGGCGACAGGATCTTACTGCCTGTTAATAGGGCACAAAAAAGGGGATAGAAGACACCTCCCATCACCCTAATCATTCGTTATGCTTACTCTAAAGATTTATTTTGTTCGCTTTTGCGCAATGCTACACGGCGAATTTTACCTGATGCTGTTTTCGGTAGTTCATCTAAAAATTCAATCGCGCGTGGATATTTATATGGTGCTGTCAGTGCTTTGACATGTTCCTGCAATTCCGTCACAATTGTAGGGCTATTTTTCATGTTTTCATCACATAGCACAACAAACGCTTTGACAATACTTCCACGTACAGCGTCTGGGCTAGCAACTACCGCACATTCACGTATTGCTGGGTGCTTCACTAAAGCATCCTCCACCTCAAATGGACCGATTGTATAGCCTGATGAAATAATAATATCATCATTGCGCCCTTGGAACCAAAAGTAGCCATCTTCATCCTTGTATGCTTGATCCCCTGTAATAAACCAATCGCCACGGAATTGCATTTGTGTACGCTCTACATCCTTGTAGTAACCTTTGAACAATGCTGGGGTAGAATTGTGTACTGCAATATCACCTACAACGCCAACATCAACTATTTCTCCATACTCATCAATTATTTCTACAACATTGCCTGGTGTCGGTTTCCCCATTGAACCAGGACGTGATTCCATACCAAATAATGTCCCTACTAATAAGGTGTTTTCAGTTTGACCATAGCCATCTCGAACTTGCACATTGAATTCCCGCTTAAATGTTTCGATTACTTCTCGATTCAATGGTTCTCCAGCTGAAACCGCGCTTCGTAATTTTTCTAAGTTATAGCTGCTTAAATTCTCTGCCTTTGCCATCATTCGATATTCTGTCGGTGTACAGCATAAAACATTGACACCGATATTTTGTAATAATGTTAAATATTTAACGGTGTCGAATTTACCTGTATAAACAAAAGCTGTTGCGCCACTGCCGAGCGTAGCTAAAAGCGGACTCCAAATCCACTTTTGCCAGCCTGGTGCCGCAGTTGCCCATACGATATCTCCATCATGCACACCTAACCAGTTATTTGCAGTTGTGCGTAAATGGGCATAGCCCCAGCTATGTGGATGAACAGCTCCTTTAGGATTGCCTGTCGTACCGCTTGTATACGCTAAAAATGCCATATCAGTAGCTAAAGTGGTCGGCGCATCAAACTGAGTGGAAGCGGCATTTATTTCATTAACAAATGAAATCCAAGGCTTCTCCGCCTCCCCTGCTACAAATAGTACTAGCCCGTTCAAATGTTGTACTTCATCAAGCTCGGCAATATAGTTTTCATTCGCAACAATTGCCTTCACCTCAGCATGTTCAATGCGATAATCAATATCCTTTGCACGCAGTAGCTCTGAACTTGGTATAATAATTAATCCTGCTTTTAAAGCGCCTATATATGTTAGGTAAGCTTCCACTGAACGAGGTAACATGACTAGAATAACGTCGCCTTTCTGCAAGCCATTTGCATAAAAAACATTCGCAACTTGATTTGCTCTAGCAATTAGTTCAACATATGTAATTTCTTCTCGCTGCCCATCTTCGTGTTGAATAATTAATGCTTTTTTATCCCCGACTGCATGCTTTTCAAATTCATCCACTATATTATAAACATTTGGTGCAACTAAATCTTGTCGTTTCACAATCGTCACTCCTATTCATATAACTGTAGCAAGAAATTTCTCCCTTACATTTATTATACAAATATACGCTTGATTATTCAAAAAAATCTAATAATTCATTTGTATTTGCACATACTAAAAAAGCTACTGCGCAAGTTTTCACTTACGCAGCAGCCTTTTAGGTTATTGGTTAGTACCTTTTAATTGTTGTTCAGCCATAGCTACTAGACGTTTTGTAATCTCGCCACCTACTGAACCGTTTGCGCGTGAAGAAGCTTCAGGCCCAAGTTGTACACCAAATTCTTGTGCGATTTCGTACTTCATTTGGTCAATCGCTTGTTGTGCACCTGGCACGTAAAGCTTGTTTGAATTACGGTTGTTGTTGTTTGAAGTCATCTCTATGTCACCTCCTTGTGAGATTAGAATGTGCTAAGATACATTTTTCATACACGCAAAAAAGAGGAAATTTGTTCTTCTAACTACAACCTTTTTCCAACAATCAAGAACAGGCTTGAAAATCATGTTGAGATACGTCCTTTACGACCACCGAAGATGTACTAATTTTTCGCAAATAGTTAATAAAAAAGCTGGGACTGTGTGAAAAAGATAAACTTTTTCACACAGTCCCCACATCACATTATAATAAATCCGCAAATTTATCGACAGTTGCTTTCTTCTCAGGCAACATATGCATTTCACGGTTTTTCACCGCGCGCTCAATTAACTCATCGAATTCCGTAAAGCTTTCAAAATAAGCGACTTTTTCCGCTTTTGGCCTCGTTTTCGGCCTTGCTGGTGTGAAAATCGTACAGCAATCCTCATAAGGCTGTACAGATGTTTCATATGTGTTAATACGCTCTGCAATTTGAATAATATCTAGTTTATCCATCGCAATAAGTGGACGCAAAATTGGCGTTGCTGTCACTGCGTTAATTGCTGTTAAGCTTTCCAACGTTTGTGACGCCACTTGCCCTAAACTTTCACCTGTTACAATCGCTAATGCGCCAACTTCCTCGCGCACTTTATCCGCAATGCGAAGCATCATACGACGTGTTACAGTCATCGTCATATTTTCTGGTACACGGTCTTTAATTAACACTTGAATTTCTGTAAATGGAATAACATGAAGACGAATTTTCGCGCCGAATTTCGTTAATTCATTCGTCAAATCCTTGACTTTTTGTAAAGAATGCTCGCTTGTATATGGCGGGCTATAAAAATGAATTGCTTCTACACGCACACCACGCTTCATCATTAAATAACCTGCAACTGGGCTATCAATCCCACCTGAAAGCATTAATAATGACTTCCCATTTGATCCAACAGGCATACCTGCTGCACCTGGAATGATCTGCCCCATCATATAAATCGCGTCATAGCGCACTTCTACACGTAATTCTACATCTGGTTTTTTCACTTGTACCGAAATATTTTGATGATTGGTTAAGACAGCACCACCCAGCTCACGCTGAATCATATACGTATCATACGGGAAATGTTTATCCGTACGACGCACTTCCACTTTAAATGTAAGAGGCTCGTCGCCATACTGTGCCATAATATCTATTGCTAATTGCTTCATCGCATCGATATCTTTTTCACATGCTGCTACAGGGCTAAATGATTGAATACCAAACACTTCTGGCAAACGTTGCATTAACACCTCATATTTTTCATCATTTTCAATTTCAATAAACATGCGATCGCGCTCTGCACGAATTTTTAATGGCCATATATCAGTAAAAGAATAGCGAATATTTTCACGTAAACGGCGAATAAAATCATTTTTATTGCGTCCTTTTGTCGATAGCTCACCATAACGAATTAATATCTCTTTAAAAATCATTCTTTATTTTCTCCTTTTAAATCGTGCATTATTACCGTAAATACTTTTTTAAATTGTTGGATATGTGCATCTGTCGTATATGCACCAAAGCTCAAGCGCAACACGCCCTTTTTGAAGCTCGGTATTACATTTAATGCTTCTATAACATGACTTGTCGTCGTTTGCTTTGATGAGCAAGCGCTTGATGTCGAGACAATTATACCATGCTTTTGTAACGCATTAATTAAAACCTCTCCCTTTAAGCCATTGACACTAAACGAGACGATATGTGCCGCACCTATTTCGGATGAAAGCAAATGAATATCTCGGCCAAAATTGCCTAAAAATACATGTAAGTCCTTCGACCATTTCTCATATTGCAATTGTTTTTCAGGCATTGCTTCGATTGCCATACGCGCTGCTTTTGCTAACGCTACTGCTTGGGGTACAGCGACCGTGCCGCTACGTAAACCGTATTCC
The DNA here is from genome assembly GCF_003049505.1 of Metasolibacillus meyeri. GTDB lineage: Bacteria > Bacillota > Bacilli > Bacillales_A > Planococcaceae > Metasolibacillus > Metasolibacillus meyeri. The sequence continues at coordinate 6,867 of NZ_PYWN01000008.1, read as the reverse complement.
TGTCCACCGCCAACGATGAAAGGTGCAACCGTCAGCTTTTTGCGGAAAATAAGTGCACCCGAGCCTTTTAATGCATGAATTTTATGACCTGAAATCGTTATTAAATCTGGTCCATTTTCATCATTAAAACGCACAGGAATTTTCCCAAAGCTTTGCACTGCATCTACATGGAAAATGGCACGGCTTTGTGCATGAATAATTGCCGCAGCCTCTTCAATAGGTTGAATAGCACCCATCTCATTATTGACATGCATGATACTGACTAAAATTGTGTCTGTTCTTACTTTTTCACGCAGTTTATCGAGAGAAATAACCCCTGCTTCATTCACAGATAAATATTCAACCTCAAAGCCTTCTTGTGCTAAACGCTTAATCGCTTCTAATACAGAAGGATGCTCAATTCTCGTTGTTAAAATATGCTTACCTTTATGCGTATTTGCTTGCGCTGTACCGAATATCGCAAAGTTGTTCGACTCTGTACCACCCGCTGTAAAAATGACATCTTTTGCCTCGGTTCCTACAATACCTGCAATTTGTTCCCGAGCACGCATTAATAAAGCATTCGCTTCAACACCCGCTTCATGAATGGAGGCAGGGTTCGCATAATACTGCTCATTCACTTGTATAAACGTTTGCAGCACTTCTGGATGTGGTTTTGTCGTTGCACTGTTATCTAAATATATTATATTCGAATCCATTATTTGTCACACACTTTCCAATTATCAATTACACTTCTGCTAACTTTAGCCCAATTTTTTTCGAACTTTTAGGAGGAAGTTAGCTTAAAATCTTTACAACACATGCACCGGTTAAATGATCTGCTTCATGTAGACCTTCGCTAACACAATGTCAATCACTCAGTCGTTGCCACAGAATGTGAATGTTCCTAGACTGAGCTCTTCTTTCTCAGTGAATGTTTAATTTTCCGTTACCTATCATAACGCAAAGTCCTATAAATGACTACCCTTACTTCAGACGATGGGGAAATTCAGCTAACACACCACTAAAAAGCAGCTGTTTGTTTGAAAAGATCCATTTTAAAGAAGCTGTTCAGAAAATCAGTACCATCTCTAAACAACGAAAAACCTAATGTTCCTTACTCAATGTAAAATTGAAAGCCAAAGTGTCGAATTCCAGTATTTTCAGCCTTTTATTTAAAAGAAAGCATTTATTTTTCTAAGTAGGCAACGTTTCTACAAAACAATAAAAAATTGTCCGAAAAGTGGCGCATTAGGCTACTTTTCAGACAATCCTCTTTCATTTCTTATTTCATTAATAATTCTTCCTGCACTAGTGCTTCAATGCGTTTGATTGCTCCTGGCTCAATCGATTCTACTGCATGCGCAGCATCCTCTAAAGCTTTTACATAACGGAATTGGTGGAACGCTTCCTCCGCTTCAAGTAAACGCGCATGTACCGTAGCGTTTGTTGCTCTATAACGATTACCATATTGAATCATTCGTTCAATGAGCATTACATTAGTAATCATTTCTTCCGCGCGTTCATGTACATCTTCAATACATTTTTTCGTGTTTAATAAATGACTATGTACCGCTTCCATATTCAGTGGTATTTCTTGCAAGCTTTGGACAACGATAAAAATCTGCTCTTCCGCTTCCTCTAACCTTGCATCCATTTCCTCTGGAACACCTGGCATATTGGCCTTATGTAGCATTCGCTCTGTATTTTGTAATAATTTCTTCAATGTATCAAGTTCTTTACGTGCATTATTTTCATCGATACGTAAATTTTTCAACATATTCGAGAATTTTTCTTGTTCCTCTTGAATACGTTCCATTTCATTCGTAATTTCTTGCAGTTCTTCTTGTAAGCTCGAGTATGCAGATTTCTCTTCCTCTACGCGGATTGCTAATAGCTCGTAGCGCTTTTGTAAAACTTCAAGCTGCTTTAAGCATTGTTTCGGCACTTCTGCCTCTTTATCTGGCAAGCGATAGCTATGTTGGACATATGCCGCTTCATCATGCACTTCCTTCGTTGCATAAACTACATTCGTAATCGTATCATTCATCGCATGACAATGACGATCAACGAATTTTTTCGCTACTACCTCTTTTTCAAGCAAATCATAGAAGTTATCAATTTCGTCATTAATTTCTTCAATACGTGGACCTACTTCAGTCAAGTTTAAGTCAGCTACAGCCTGCTTCAATATGACAAGCTCCTCTTCAAGCTTATCTAAATAATCCGTCAGCTCAAGATGGCGTAAATAATACTTTTGCTCCTCCATCTCTTTCTGACCATTTCGTAATTCTTGAATCGCAGTTGGAATTTTCGTTTGAATTTCTGTTAGCAATGTTGGAATGTCACTTAATAATGCAAAAATGGCTTGCGCTTCTCCATTTAAAGTTAAAATGATTTCACGAGCTTGCAAATAATTTCCCTCTGCCGTCAATTGATCAAACTCTTCAAACTTTGGCACAAATTGCTCTAATCGTTTTTCGAGATTTTCTAAGGCAGGACCAAATGAATATTGATGCGCTAAAATCGTTTTTCGTGCTGAGCGATGGTATTCCTTTAATTGCTCTACTTCAATACGATTTTTCTCCTCGCTACCAATTAATTCTTCCAGCTCTTTAATAATTGTTACTTTAATCGTTTCACATTTCACAATATATTCTTCGATTTCACGTTCGATTTGAGAAGCCTTTTTAAATTTGAAGCGATCGACAAATTCTTCCGCATCAAACAACATCGAATCCATTTTTACAACATGAACATCGATCACCTCTGACCACATATTGCGCCAGTTTTCAAACATTTCCTCCGTTTGCCCGTTCATATTAAGCGCTTTTACTTTTGTTAACTCTTCATATATAGGATAATGCTGTACTTGCATTTTTTCTTTTTCTAGTCGCTCTATTTCTGCATTATGTTTTCGCCTAATCATTAAACCAAAAATTAATAATGCTAATAGTAGGACGACAACAATGATGATATACTCCACTGTAAGCCCCCTGTTCCAAAATTGCTAATGGCTATATGTTATTTATAATAATACCACGTTTTGTATGTTTTGTTTAAGTTTTTAAAGGTTTTTGTAAAAGTTATTTCGTCAAACGAAAGGAGTTGCCTTTTTATGAAAAAAGATGGTCATATTCATACACCATTTTGCCCACACGGCTCTAAAGATTTATTAGAACATTATGTTGAAAAAGCAATCGCATGTAAATTCACCGAAATTACCTTTACGGAGCATGCACCATTGCCACCATCATTCCAAGACCCTACGCCTGAGAAGAATAGCGGGATGGATTTTGCATTGCTACCATCTTATTTTACACAATTACAAGAAATAAAAAAGTACTATTCCTCACAAATTCGTATTAATATTGGACTTGAAGTTGATTTTATCGTTGGCTTTGAAAATGAAACACGTCAATTTCTTAATGAATACGGTCCAATGCTTGACGATGCTATTCTTTCAGTCCATTTTCTAAAATGGCAAAATCATTATACTTGTATTGATTTTTCGAAAGAAGTATATTTACAATGCGCAAATGAAATTGGCAGTGTTGAACAATTGTATCAATTATATTATGAAACTGTGCACCAATCAATTAATAGCGATTTAGGCCACTATAAGCCAAAGCGAATTGGTCATCCAACACTAATTCATAAATTTCAACATGCATATGCACAACAAATCGATGATACAGCACTCATCAAAAAATTATTATTACATATTAAAAATGCTGGCTATGAAATGGATTTCAATAGTGCGGGTCTTAGCAAACCTCTTTGCTTAGAGCCATATCCACCGCTGCCAATGATGGAATATGCAAAATCAATTGCATTACCATACACTTTTGGCTCAGATGCACATACTGTACAAGATTTACATCAGCATTATGAATTATTATTTTCATAAGAGGGAGAATTTTTACAGACTGTCGGTCACCACTTAAACAGTTCTCACTTACTCTTTTGAAGTTTAAGTCTTGTATCTGTATGCTTTCGTACAGCAAACATTTGCTGCTGTCGCTTCGCTTTCAACGCAATAAACATGCTTTTGGCACAAAAAATTATTACTACGAGATAAATGGTTATATGATGGAGGAAAAAATATGTTTGCTCAAGAAAAATATGAAGGTACGCTCGAAAGTCAATATACAACACTTGCAAAGCAATTAGATGCACTTCTTTCAGGAGAAAACGATGTAATTGCAAATTTAAGCAATGCATCTGCAGTATTAAATCAATTTTTACAAGAAATTAACTGGGTAGGCTTTTATTTAATGAAAGATGGTGAGCTTGTTTTAGGTCCATTTCAAGGGCTACCTGCCTGTGTACGCATTGCTGTAGGACGCGGTGTATGCGGCACAGCCGTGGCGCAGAAAAAAACAATTGTTGTAGAAGATGTGCACGCTTTCCCAGGCCATATTGCATGTGATGCTGCTTCAAATTCAGAAATCGTCATCCCTTTACTAAAAGAAGGTGAAGTTATTGGCGTGTTAGATATTGATAGCCCAATCAAAAATCGCTTTTCAGAAGACGATGAACGCGGCTTAACATTATTTGTCCAAACTTTATTAAAGCACTTATAACTTACTAAAAAGGACGTGTTTGAAAAGATAACACTTTTCAAACACGTCCTTTTTGAGCTTAATTGAGCATTGTCTTGCGTGCGAATTTCACTGTTTAATGGGCGAAAATAGGCATTTGTTGAGCGATTGAACATGTTCGTTGAGCGAATTTGATGATTGGTTGAGCGATTTATTACTTTTGAACTAGAAAATTCAAAAGCCTTTGTTTCACTAAATATTTGATAAAACAATTGAACCTGTCATCTTGTAAACGTACCTATACAACAATCACACCAAATGCTGTTACAAACTGCCACTGCTCTCATCGCAAAAGAGCCGTCTTAAAAGTGATTTTAAGACGGCTCCTTTAATGCTGTAATTGCATCGAATGATGGAAGATGCAAAATTGGTTTTTTCCACTATTTTTGGCACTGTAGAGCGCTGTATCTGCATGTAAAAATAAAGACTGAAATTCTGGTTTATCTTCTTCTCCCCACGTAATTAACCCTGCAGAAATTGTTACCCTTGGCTCTGTAACATTTGGAATACTTTGAACTAACATTTCCGCCACCAATAACGCTTCTTTGTTACATATATTAGGGATGTAGACAGACATCTCTTCCCCACCCCAACGTGCACAAATACCTCGCCCTCTTACTACAAGCTGCAATTGTACACCAATTTGCTTCAAAATATTATCTCCAACTTGGTGACCAAATGTATCATTGATATGCTTAAAATTATCAATATCAATTAATAAAAACATACCTGAACTATCTTCTTGTAATGACTTTTCAACAAAGTGATCCAAGTAGCTCCTCGCATACAGACCTGTTAAATGGTCTTTATCCACCATTTCTTGTAGCTGATAGCGCAACTTGGAGTTTGCAATGGCTAATGAGGAATGATGAATAAGTGATTGCATAAGTTTGAAGCTATCAAATGAGAAGAAATAAGGCTCACTATGCATGACAATACTAAAACCATTAATTCGTTCCTCAACAATCATTGGAATCGCCATAATGGATCTAAACTCGATATGCTGATTTTCGATAATACGTCTAAAATCTGCTATAAATAAAGGGTCTTGTGAATGTGAAAAATGCTTTTCTACATGCTGCACATACATGCTCCCTTGTGTCGTTTTAAATATATCCGTACACGCAGACGTAATTGCAAATTGCTCATTTTCTTTAAACACGAAGCACAGTTCCATCGGTTTAAAAGATTTTATTAGCTGCTTTTGTAAAAATAGTAGCATCTCATCAATATCAAGTCGCATATTTAGGCGATGCGATGTTTCATTAATAAGCTGTAAATCGCTTATTAAGCGGGAAGATTGATGATATAATTTGGCATTTTCCAAAGCATTTCCAGATGCTTGAGCTAACACTTGAATAAATTCCCTTTCTGATGCTGTAATGATATATTCACTTTGCACAGTCACCTGTAAAATGCCGTAAGTTGCCTGCTGTCCTTTAATCGGCGCATTAAGCAAATAACAGCTTAGTTCAGGTATATGCTCAGATGTCATTTCACCAGATAAAAAAGCCTCAATCGTAGTTGCTCTTTCAGATAAATAATCAAATTGCTTTATATCAACTTTTGTTTTCTGATCTTGATTATTCGACAGTATTAATTCTACCTTTAAGTTCGGGAAATTTGCTTTAATGATAGCGAGTACATTTTGTAATATTGCATCAACGTCCATCGTCGAATGGAATAGATTGGCAATATCATATAATTTACGATATTGAAGCTCATTTAATCGGATATTTATACTCTCAATTTTCATTCGCACAACTTCCGACAGCAAAAGAACAAATTCTTCCACAAATTCTAAATTATCGAAAAAATGACATTGTGATGAGTCCTGAAAAATTAAGATTCCATTCGGATTTTCATCTTGTATTTTCAATAACAGCATATGCGTCATTTGTTCTAAACCTTTCTCCTTTTTCAATGTTGGAGGAATCGGTACTAGTGGCTGCTGTTTAAAATGAGATTGGAGGGATGTTGAAAATATGTTGGAGACATTCATATCCACATCAACATTTTGAACTGGTTCAAACAAGTCATCTGTCCATTTGAAAAATATGCAGTTCGTTATAAGAAAGTGTTTCTTTAATAACTTGTTTATTAAGGAAACAAATCCATTTAAATTTTCAAGCTCATTATTAGAATTAATATAGAAGTCCATCAAATCAGATTTAATTTCAATAAGTTTTTGTTGATAATCAAAAATCATGAAATCACCTTTTCTCCTTTATCGCTAAAAGGATTATATTGCATATGCCCTTAATTATACATTACTTTAAGTCTG
>NZ_PYWN01000096.1 GCF_003049505.1 Metasolibacillus meyeri | reverse complement strand
CACCCGAATCAAATGGGCGGATTTAATTGTCTACTTGACAGGGAGTAGTTCAATAGCTATATTCGCCCATTAAACATGGAAATTCGCTCGATAAAATTCAAAAACAGGCGTCCTGCTCGAAAAGACGCTATATTTTCAGAAAGCATTGCTTGATTAAAATAAAAAATTGCTTAGAGTCGATTTAAACTCTAAGCAATCTTTTTATAATTGAAATGAAAAGCGATCTGTACGATAAATAATTTCGGTATACTCCAGCAATTGATTTTGCTCCTTATCCCAGTTATCCGACTCTACCTTTACCAATGGAACAAGCACCTCACAGCTGAGTAAGGCACGCTCTAGCTCATTTGGGAAGGAAACCGATAAATTTGAAAATGTGCTATGAAACGCATTAATGCCATTACTTTTATAAAAGCTGTACATCGATGTGAGACGATTATTCGCCTGCTTAATTTGTGGAAAATGGTCTGCGATTACATAGGAACGATGCAATGCAGCTGGCTCATTATCAATATAGCGCAGACGCTCTACTAAATAAATCGTATGCTTCGGTATAATTTGCGGCTTATAATAAATTTCATGGTCTGTTGAAACACGTTCCAATTTCGTCACAATCGATTTATAATTTTCCGTTTGTTGACGCATCTTTTCGCTAAAGCTAACATCGCCTGTCATAACCACATCTAACGTTTTTCTTTGATGCTTTAAAAAACGTCCAACCCCTTGCTTCGAATAAATATAGCCCATTTTTTCTATAAATTGATAAACATTGCGGATTTTAATTCTCGGCACTTTAAATTGTTCAACTAACGCTAGTTCGCTCGGCATTTTATCGTCTAATGTAAACGTCCCATTAAAAATGCCTTGCAATAAATAATCTTTGACTCTTAATTCCTCTTGATCCATACCGTTCACCTCTAGGCTAGATGATTTCTTTACAATTCATCGTAAAAAATTTTTAAAATATGCACAAGAGAGCTAAAAGTTTGCCATTTCACAGCTAACCTTAGCGCCCCATACATTGCAGGCACTTTTTTACAACATGTAAAAGTTATATTAAGAAATTGTATAGGAAAAAGCTATCTAAAAAGTGGGGCTAGAGCACCACCTTTCAGATAGCTTTTGATGTTTTAAAGATTATATTAAATGCGATTTTGTAAGCTTTTATTTCGAGATTTCTTTTACACCAGCCGTTATTAACGTTTTATTACGAGCTAAAAGCATCAGTAATAACAGCATTAAAATACCTGTCACAATTAACAGCCACTCAATCGACACCACATCAGCTAGCGGTCCAAAGACAAGCATTCCAATTGGCATCATTGATGAAGAAATCATACCGAAAATCCCAAAAATACGCCCTAAATAATTACCTTCTACCTTTTCCTGTAACAACACTGTTGATGGCGTATTAAAAATAGGCATCGCTACACCACAAATCAACATTAAAATAGAATAAAGCCAAAAATTCGGTACAAAGCCAAAGCTCATCGTACATACAGCCATTATAATACCCGCCAATAGCATCGTATGTATACGATTGTTGAAGCCACCCCACACTGCAATCACGCTTCCTCCAGCCATCATGCCAATAGAGAACGTAAGCTCAATTACTGTTAAACGCCATACATCATCCCCGAAGGAGCGTGCGACTTGAAGTGGCGTTAAAAAAGCCATTGGTGCAATTAAGAAAAATAACATCGCAAAAAATAAAAAGAATGATTTTAAAAATGCATGCTCTCGAATATAGCGCAAGCCTTGCTTAAAGTCTTCCAGATAGCCAACTTGCTTGCCCTTCGCTTTTTCATGAACTGCTATTTTCAAGAAGAATAACAATGTAAAAATCGCAACGGCTGCTGTTACAACATCAACAAAAAAGATGATTTCTAATGTTGAAAAGCTTAGCAATGCAGCGCTCACCATTGGTGCAATAAACATTATTCCCGCTTGAATACTTCCATTAATACCGTTCACCTTCGTCAAATGTTCTTCTGGCACAATTTGCGGCAAAATCGCCCCAACGGCAGGTGTTTGTACACCCGCACCCAATGAACGAATCGCTGCAATAACAAATAATAGCCACATCGCTTCATAGCCCATTAAAAAGACAATTGCCAAAATTAATGTAGAAAGCGCAATAACACCATCTGCAATCGCAATCAACCATTTACGATTATAACGGTCTGCCCATACTCCTGCGAATGGAGAGAGTAAAAATGTTGGCACAAAGCCGCATAAAATAAAAATAGTCATCATCATACCAGATTGCGTCGTCAGCGTTACATGCCACATAATGGCATACTGTACAAGTGCTGAACCAAACAATGAAATCGTCTGACTCGTCAAAAAAAGTGTAATATCCCGTTTCCAATTTTCCATTAAACGGTATCCCCCTCACCCAAAACGTGTGTTCGTTTCATTATAGCGGAAAGGATGCTACTACACAATTTTTTAATGGATTTTTTTACTCTCCCATCCTCAAGGTTTGTGAAGAGCGTTTGTTCAATGAGTAAATGGGGACAAATTTCAATTTTTAATCATTATTTACTTCATTTTTCCACAAGCGACTTGGCCAATAAGACCATTTACCAAATAGCGTAATGAGTGCTGGTACTAATAACGGACGCACAATAAAGGTATCTAATAGCACACCAACAGCTGTCACAATGCCAAACTGTACTAATAGTTGAATTGGTAGCGACGCCAGTACCGCAAAGGTTCCTGCTAAAATTAAGCCTGCGGATGTAATCACTGCTCCTGTAGATGCTACTCCTTCAGTAATTGCTTGCTTATAGCTCATTCCTCGATGCTTATTTTTCCAAATATCTGATATCATAAAAATATTGTAGTCATTACCTAATGCAATAATAAATACAAATGAGTACAGCGGAATTGCACTCGCCATCGCTTCATGCCCTAAACCATAATGAATAATAAGCCATCCTAAGCCGAGCGCAGCAAAAAATGACACGAGTACGGTTACCATTAATTGAACTGCCGTAATAACTGCGCGTAGATAAATAAGTAACACAGCGAAAATAATAACAATCATCACAGGTTGAATAAGCTTTTCATCATGCCATTGTACCTCTTTCGTATCCAACTGTTCACTCGTTTCACCGCCAATCCAAAACTCCCGATTTACAAATGTCGCAATATCTTTCTTCATTTGCTCAACATCTGCCATCGCCATATTGGAATAAGGATTTTTATTCAAATCGACCTCATATAATATAATATTAGCATCCTGCGCACCAACACGTGGCTCCTTCACAGCAGCTACGTATGGTAAGTTGCTTAGCTGTTCCTTTATATTTAATGGTTCACCTGCTGTATCCACAATCACTTTTACAGGTGCCAACTCCCCCGCTGTAAAATTATGCTCAATCAATGCAAAACCTTCACGTGATTGTATATCTTCTGGGAATGACGAAAGTAAATCATAATTATATTGAATTTTTGTTGAAGTGAAGGCCAGTACAAGCAATAAAATACTTGTTGTCACAACAACAAGCCAAGGCTTACGTGTCACGAATGTACCAACTTTGCGCATTTTCGCATGGCTTGCTGAGCGCGCTTTATATGTTTTTCCCTTTTTCTGTGCAAGTCGCTGTTCCTCATCCACTGTTCGCGGAACAAAAGGGAAAAAGGCGTTTCTGCCCAATAAAGAAAGCAACGGTGGTAATAAAGTTAACACAGCAACCATCGTTATCAGTACACCAAAGCTAAAAGGCACTGCAAAGCGTTGAAACGCACCGAAATCTGCCAGTGCCAGTGTTGCTAACCCAATTACCACTGTAAAGCCACTCATAAAAATGGCACCAGCGGAATCTCTTACAGCTTCTGCAATCGCAATAAATTTATTGCTTTCCACTAATAATTTATCCCTGTACTTCGTAATTAAAAATAAACAATAATCCGTTCCTGCACCAAATAACAGTACAATCATAATCGCAACGGCTTGCGCGTCCTTATGAATCCAACCATTATCAGCCATATAGCCGAGCAGTGGACTAATAACTAAAAAGGCGATTCCAACAACAATAATCGGTATGAATGCTAAAATAGGCGAGCGATAAATGACTAATAAAATAACTAAAATTAAAATAACAGTCGCTATCATCAGCTTGACATCTGCTGATGCAAAAAGTGAGGCGGCATCAACAGAAATCGCTACTGGACCCGAAAAACGAGCGATTAAACCATCGTCCCCTAATGTCTTATCATAAGGGTTTCCCTCTGTATAAGAGGCGATTTTTTCTAAGCTCATTTTAAAGCTTTTTGTGTTTGTATCCGTTGTAAAAAAAACTGGTGTTACAAGAGAGCGCCCATTTTCTGAAACAGCTCCTAATAGTGCCTCAGGCGGCAATGTCGCAAAAGGAGGTAATGCGGACTGCCCTTCTAGTGGTACTTCCTCCAGCTTGGCATACATCGCTTGAATTGTTGTAATATCTGCAATCTCCAAACCCGACTCTTTATACCAAACGATTAACAATGGCACGCCCGCATCTGATGAAAACTGTTCCTTCATCAATTGATTTGCTTCCATCGACATCCTATTTGCAGGTAGCTCATCACCAGCATAATTTTCAATACGATTTATTTGCGGCAATGTCATCGTTAAGACGACTAATAAAATGAACCATATTGCTAAAAAGGCCCACCTTCCCTTTTTCCCACCAACAATTTGACCAAAACGTTGTAACGGATTTTCTTTCACACAAAATCTCCCCTCTCTTATTTGAGTGTCAGGCACACACACAATTCTCACACAATTCACTCTCAGCCTAGATTGCATGAAACATTCTAGCCTAATCCTTGTTTTTCCATTATAGTTAAAGCTAGAAAGGATGTGGCAAAATGCAATTATCTATTTATTGTAATACTCCATATGCGAAGGAAATTTCTTATTTATTCGCTAAAAATCCAAATAATGTACATGAGCGCCATGAAAAGGGACATGCTGTACGTTTCATTTATCATAAATTAACGGACCATGAAGTCGAGGCAACGATTTTTGTTACACCTGACCCGCTTGCGCTCACACAGCAAGAGCGAGCATATGATATTACGCACTATATTAATGATCGCGGCTTTGCAACGAGCAGTATTTTTTTATCACTTATTCGCAAAATGCTTGGAACAGCTTTAAATGGCAAGCCGCAGGAGCAGTATGCAACATTTGCAGAGCAGGCCTTTCCCTTCACCTTTGAGTTTGGTCCTGTCGCAACCTCGTTATCAGATGAAGAAATTACCCAGCTATTCGCACCACTTGGCTTTCAAGTCGATATTGAAGCTATCTCTGAAGCACAGCGAGCACGTTTTATTAAAATTAGCGCATTCACAACATTAAAACAAGCATTACAACAAATTTTCGTCTTAATTCCAGTAATGGATGATTATAAGCACTATTTTATTGATGAAACAGAACGTGAACGTATAGAACGCTACGGTGAGGGCTGGCTAGAACAGCACCCGAAAAAGGATTTTATTTATAAAAAAGCATTGCGTTTTCGTCATTTAATCGGATCTGAGCCGGGCATAACAACAAAAATATCACTTAACACACAGCGCTATGAAGCTATTGTTGCACAAGTGAAGAAGCTCCCTCATCAATCCGTCGTCGATTTAGGTGCGGGTGAAGGCAAATTAACCGCCTTATTAAGTGAGCTTTCAACGATTCAAGAGCTGATTGCCCTTGAGCCAAGCGAAGCTGCTATTCGAAAAGCAACAAAACGCTTTGAAGCACTTGACACACCGATTATACCTCAAATCCAGTGGGGTTCACTGTTTTACTATGACCAGACTTTAGCGAATAAAGATATTCTCATTTTATGCGAGGTAATCGAGCATATTAATGAGGAGCGATTACCAAAAATCATAGCGATGCTGCTACAGCAATATGCACCGAAAGCATTAATCATAACAACACCAAATGCGGATTATAACAAAGTGTATGCGCTAGAAGAAATGCGCCATGACGACCACCGCTTTGAATGGACACGTCAGCAATTCGAAAACTGGTGTGCAGAAATGGTGCAAAATACGCCTTATATGACATCCTTCTATGGCATCGGAGAGCACCACCAAACACATGGCACACCAACACAAATGTGTATTTTTAAACGAACGGAGGGATCTTAATGCAACTCCATTTATCACAAGCTGGCATCGTCCTTTGTATCGGCCCATCAAACAGCGGCAAATCTACATTTTTAAAGCAACTCATAGAAAATAACATGATTAAGCCAAGTGAAATCGTTAGCTCAGATGACTATCGAATAACAGTGGCTGATTTGGATTTTATCGACTTTCAGGACGCAACAAAACAAGAAGCTGACCTACTCTATGAACAATACAGTGCTATTTCGACAGAAGCTTTTCAACTCATGGAGCAGGTGGTGAATGCAAGAGCAAAGTTAAATCGTTTAACCTTTGTCGATGCCACGCATTTGAATGCAAGAGAACGAGAAAAATACTTTGCGATTGCGAAAAGACAGCATGTACCGATTTACGGCATTATTTTCGATATACCATTAGAGCAGTTATTAGCACACGACAACATGCGAGAAAATCCAAGAGGCGCTGCTCGTATTAAACAGCAGGCACGCAAACTAAAGGATGAAAAACGCTTCTTAAAAAAGGAAGCCTTCACAAGGTTGTATACATTCAATTCAGATGCTGACGCTTGGTCCATCGTTCGTGAGCCTTCACCACTTACAATTGAACTTGGCACAGGCATTGATGTAATTGGCGATATTCATGGCTGCTATGATGAAATGCTAGCATTAATCGAAAAATTAGGCTATGTCGAAGAAAATGGACTTTATATACACCCTGAGGGACGCAAGCTCATTTCGGTCGGCGATATTATGAGCCGTGGCCCCAAATCACTTGCAACAATGCAGTTTTGGTTAAAGCAAATTGAAGCAGGGCTAGGCTATATGACAGACAGCAATCACGGCTGGAAAATCGCACGCTGGTTAGAAGGAAAAAATGTCCAATTAGCACATGGAGATGAATTAGTTGAACAGGAAATGCAGCAATTTGAAATTGAATATGGTGTAGAGAAAACTACAGCTTTAAAACAACACCTTGCGCAAATGCTACTACAAGCCCCTTCTCACTATATCATCACAGAAAATGGCATTGGCAAAGCCGTTGTCACACATGCAGGCATCCGTGATCGTTATATTGGTAAAAACTCATCACGTATCCGCGATTTTTGCCGCTATGGGGATGTTGTTGGTACAGGCGATAATGGGCGACCGATTCGTGCTGAATGGTACGCTGACCATAAAACATCAGAGCTGATTATTTGGGGACATGAACCAAAACTCAAGCCATTAAAAATGAATAACACAGTCAATATCGACCAAGGGGTTGTTTTTGGTGGACAGTTAACGGCTTTCCGTTATCCTGAAAGCACATTTGAAGCGGTAGAAGCATATGAAAACTATGCCGGCGAGCAACAAAATCCTTTGCTAGAAGCAGCAGCGAAGCATTTCGAACCACCAAATATTCAGGCATTTATTAAAGGCTTTGAAGTAGAGACAACAAATGGCGGTACTGTTTGGATTGGTGATGGCTATGCGAAAGCAGCTATTGATACGGTTTCCCATTATACAGTCCCAATGGAGCAGCTCATTTATATTCCACCAACGATGAGCCCAACACCACAAACTTCGCAGCTTGAGGAATATTTAGAGCATCCAGCTGAAGCTTTTGCCTATTATAAAAAGTATGGATTTACTGAGCTGATTGCTGAGAAAAAGCATATGGGTAGCCGTGCTGTCCTTCTACTTTTCAAAAATAAGCAAATTGCGAAAGAGTGGGTAGATAAAGAAACGCTCGGCATCATCACAACGCGCAGTGGACGAGCCTTTTTCGATGCAAATGCTCATGAAATCATCGTGCAAAAGCTACACACAGAATTAGTTGCAAAAAACTATTTCGAAAAAATGGCCACAGATTTTGTTTTGCTTGATGCGGAAATTTTGCCTTGGAATTTAAAGGCTCAATCATTGATTGATGAACAATACGCCCATGTTGCTGAACATGCTTTAATGGATCGACAAAAACTTGCAACAAAGCTACAAACAACACTTGTCGATGTAGCAGAATGGCAAAATCAATATAAAGAGCTACTGCGCAATGCTGTACGCTTCGATGCAATTTACCAAAATTACTGCTGGTCTGTGGACGATTTAGCAGCTATTCAAATTGCGCCGTTCCATATTCTTGCACATAGCAATGAAACTTGCTTCCACCAGTCACATCCATGGCATATGGAAATGAATCACTGGCTCGCACAAGATTCAAGCATCTTTATCGCAACTGACTATCAAATTATTACAAATGAACAAGACGAGCAAAAAGTGATTGCATGGTGGGAGGAAATGACGGCTGTCGGACATGAAGGCATCGTTATTAAGCCACTAACCTTTATCCCGAAAAATAAAGGTAGGCTCATTCAACCTGCAATTAAAGTGCGCGGTCGCGAATATTTACGCATTATTTATGGCATGGACTATACTGACCCTAAGCAGCTCACTCAACTAAAAAAACGTAACCCAAGTAAAAAAATGAAGCATGCCTTACAAGAATTCGCGCTTGGTTTAGAAGGCATTGAGCGCTTCGTGCAAAAGGAAAGCATGGCTCGCATTCATGAATGCGTTTTGGCTACATTAGCATTGGAAAGCGATGCCGTTGATCCGAGATTATAAAAACTGTCGGGAATACGTTTCCCGACAGCCCTCCTTATGAGTTTACCTCATGTTTTTTGATTTATTCCACGCTTTTCTTTCTTTGTTTCTCAAAGCCATTGCTCTACACAATACACCTTCTTGGCAGTCGCATCCAAGCGAACTCTTTTCCCAATTGCTAACGGATGCATCGGGTGCGTGTGACAGCAATCAAATTCAGCAAGTATCGGTATATTTATTCCGTCTAGTTGCTCTAATAAAAGAGAAAGTGGTGTTTTGCCCGTGCCTAAATCGTCAAAGCGTTCATGCTTGCCTAAAATAATACCTCCAACACGCTCAAAAACGCCATGCAACTTGAGCATCGCCAAGTTCTTTTCGACTATTGAGGCATCTTTCATACAGTCCTCAATTAGCAAAACATCCCCTTGCTGAATTTCAGGGAAATACTCTGTTCCAATAAAGCCATACATCGCATTATTATTGCCACCGATTAAGCGCCCTTCTACTACACCTAACTGCCCTGTTATCCATTCATTCGCAAAAAGTGTTTTCTCTGTCGTTTTTTCAAGCCAATTGACAGGTTCATCAGACCAAAAGGCTGGCACCGGTACTTCATAAGGTATATTTGGCTGCTCAGTGAAATACTTTTCGAAATAGTTATATGTATCGTTGACGAGTGGCTCAAATTCACCAAATGAAGGAATCAAAGCTGGCCCGTAATATGTGGAAATACCCGTTTTGGCATAAAGTGCTAACAAAACAGCCGTTGCATCCGAATAGCCAACAACATATTTAGGGTTTGCTTTAAATGCCTCGTAATCAATATATGGCAACATACTATTGGAATTCGTTCCACCGATTGTTGACATAATCATTTTCACATCCAAATTGCGAATTAGTTCATTGAGCTCCTCTGCGCGCTCTTTCGGTGTTCCTGAACGATAAATATCTGATTTGCCAGTCAATTCCCCTTCTACGATACGAAAACCTTTTGCAATTATAAAAGCCTTCGCTCGCTCATAGCGTGCTCGCGCTGTCACAGTAGCAGGAGACGATGGTGTGAAAATACCAATTGCATCCCCTTTTTTCAATGGTTCTAGCATTTTATCCCTCCTCTAATAGCTGTAAAGCTCTCTCTGTAGATGTAATTAACGATTCTACACCTTTATCTTTTCGGATTGCCAAAGCCGATTTTAAAAATTCTTTTGCTTGAGCATTGTCTCCTAGTTCCATTAAACATTTCGCTTTATGCTGATAAATAAAATCCTCGTAATTTTCAATTTTGTGCGCTCTTTGGATTGCTTGTGCATCTTCAAATAATTGTAATGCTTCATTATGCTGACTGTTATATTTATATGCTTCACCTAACCGAATAAGCGTAATCATTTTTCGCTGTGGGTTTGCTTCTACCTTTTTTAAACACTGTTCTAAGTAATAAATTGCCTTGTTTGCTTGATTTAAAATACGATAGCAATGACCAACAAATAATACTGTTCCTCATCACTCTCTGTATTCTGTAACAACCTCTCTGCTTGTTCTATAAATAACTGAACACGTGTAGCATTATTTGTTTGCTCACGCAAATATTGATGTTCATCAAAATAAATTGATTCATTTATAATTAAAAACTCCTGCTTTAGTTGCTCCAATTGCATGACACAGCCCCCTATAATTAATGTTTACAAATACTAAAGAATTTCTAAATAGGTAGAAAGTAATGATTAATATGTAAGTAAGGGTATTTTGTACATAGCTGAATGATTTATTTTAGCAACAATAGTAAAATAAAAACGTATGAAATCAAGACCTTTACTATGATTTCATACGTTTTATTTGAATAGTTATGCAAATGCTTTTAACCCTGCAACACCGATAATAATCGCAACAATACTTGCTATACGTGCAAAATTTTTAGATTCACCAAAAAAAATCATATTCACAAGTACCGCCCCTAATGTACCTATACCAACCCAAACGACATAGGCAATACTTAGTTGTAAATAATTGAATGATGCATATAGAAAGGCGAAAGATGTACCGAAGCCTCCTATATAAATAAGCAAATTACGCAATGTTTTCTTTTGACTATAGAAACGTAAGCCTACAACACCAACAATTTCAGCCATTGCTGCAATCAAAATGAATAACCAGCCCATTATCCTTGCACTCCTTCTTCCATTTTTTCTTCTGATAAATTATCAGCAAGCTTCAATCCAATTACACCTGCAACTAAAATAACCATGAATACACTTTTAATTAAGCTGAACTCCCCATCAAAGATAAATATATCCATTAATGCTGTACCGATTGTTCCTGCCCCAGCAAAAATCGCATACACTGTTCCTGTTGGCAACTTTTCACATGCCTTAGATAGAAAATAAAAATCTATCATTATAATTCCTATAACAATACCCCAATGCCACCAGATACTCGCAACATTAAATCCAAACACCCAAAACAACTCAAATAAAGCCGTTAAGCCTACATATAACCAAGATTTTCTCATCATAAATTTCCTTTCTTAAATTAATTGTATTTCATGCATTATTACTGCATAATTTTGAATTCAACTTCCTCCTTATCCGCACACATATGGGGAAACAAAATTATCTAGCTAAATTTAAATGCCTATTACAAACCTTCACAAATGACTGACTGTCAGTCATTTTCGTTTAAAATTAAAACGCCACTTAAACATGGCGCATTCCTAATGCATTATATAAAAAGTCTAGAAGTATTGTTTTTTGCTCTTGGACAGATTCAGCAGTGCTTTCGTCATATAAGAAAATTTGTTCAGCAGCAACTTCTATCAATCCAATTACAATTTTTGCTCCTTGCTTCACATTAAAAGAAAGTCTTATCATTCCTTGTTGCTGTGCACTCTCTAAAAATTCGTGCATCCATTCATAAAACGGGGCATAGATATTCTCCCACTCTTTTATATGCTCCGTTTGTGCAATACCAGCATAAATAATAGCGAATATATCCTTATGCTCCTCCACCAAATCAAAAATTGCATCAACAACTTGGACGATTTGCTCTTCAAATGAAGCGTCCTTCTCTACCTTTTGCTCTACTACCTCTTCCATTTTATCTACCATTTCCTTCGCAATAGCAGGCATGATAGAAAGCAATGATGGGAAATATAAGTAAAATGTTCCTTGTGCGATACCAGCAGCTTTTACGATATCGGATACCTTTGTTTTTGCAATGCCATTTTCACGAAATACAGAAATCGCGGCTTGCACAATTTTTTCTTTCTTCGACATTTAATATCCCTCTCCTTTATACTGCTTGATTATAGTATATATACCTCTAAATAGATAGTCAAGAAAAAATGAATGACATTCAGTCATTTCAATAAAAAAAATACAAAGCCTACTATTAGCAGTGCTATTTGTAGGCATTATCATTTAAATCAACTACTTAAATGCTCATGTATCAGCTTCCATTCATTCTGCTCATTTTTGACAAAAATATTCGTCGCCCTACCTTGTCCAGAAACATACTCTCCTTCATAATAACCTGAGTAGCAGTAAGTATACAGGCAAGTAGCTGTGTCTTGATTTGTCACAAGCCATTGAACATCCTTTGCCTCATAGACCTCTTCTTTAATTGTTTCCCAAGCATTTTCAAAATAATGTTGTATTTCAGTTATTGTTGTACAGCTTTTATTTGTGAACCAATAAACCGCATTTGGATGAAGCAATTGTTTAACATTAGCGAAATGATGTGAATTGGTAGCCTCGATATAGTTTTCCAATGCTTGCTCATATGAATTATTCATTTGCCTCTCCCTCATAACACAGGCAATCCTGCACATGATCATTCACCATGCCTACTGCCTGCATAAAGGAATAACAAATTGTACTTCCCACAAATTTAAAGCCATCTTTTTTTAATTGCTTGCTCATTTGATCGCTAATTACTGTTGTGACAGGAACTTCCGCAAGTGTTTTCCACTGATTAATCATCGGCTGATGATCAACAAATTGCCAAATATAGTTGGAAAAAGAGCCATGCTGCTCCTGCATGTGCAAATAAGCTTGTGCATTTGTCACAACGCTAGCAATTTTCAAGCGATTGCGCACAATGCGTGTATCTTCCTTTAATTCAGCTAATTTTTCATCTGTATATTGAACAATTTTCTCAGCATTAAAGTCATCAAAGGCTTCACGATAGCCTTCACGCTTTTGTAAAATCGTCCACCAGCTTAATCCTGCCTGTGCTCCTTCCAGACAAATCATTTCAAAAAGCTTTTGGTCATCATAAACAGGTTTCCCCCATTCCTTATCATGATATTCTACATATAATGGTTCGTCTAATTTTACCCATCCACAACGCTGCATAATAACTCCTCCTTAATCTTGAAATGTGATCACTGTACCATCTAACGCATCAATATAACCTAGCTCTTGCCCTGTTTTTTGATCATAGCAATCATACATCAGTACAGAGCTACCCATTTCATTGCCCATCCTCCATGCTAAGCGAAAATCTATATGCTCCAAGAATATCTCCCTCGCTTGTTGCGCTGAAATAGTTGGTATGATGGGCATTTGGTGTAATTTACTCATATCAATACGTCCACTATGATAAGACTCCACATCACCTGTCGAATAATTAATCGCCACAGCTACTCTAAAATGTGTTTTAATATTTTGTGCTGTTATTAAACGGAATATAAATCTAGGAGATTGTACCCTCTCCTCTATTTCCAACTGTAAATAAGGATACATTTCAGGCGCAACGAGCTGTAAAAATGCTATCGCCTTCTGCAACGCTTCCTCATCGTTAAGCTGCAAATTACCTTGTCGCTCTTTAAACCATCTCATCGCTAAAAGCTGACCTGTATTTGTATCTGTCCTTGCATGAACCGTATCCTCGTATAAACCCTCTTCTTTTCCCTCAGCCCAAACAATCCTTTTCACATTGTTATATCTACTTTCATCAATTACTTGCATCTCGCTACCTATCCCTAATATTTCCTCCAGCGATTTGCTAGAGTTTGCCCTTAATGGTGGTAATACGTCATAGTGCCTGTTACATCTATGTTCATATATAACAGGCTCTAAAATATCAGCCTGATAAATTGGATATACATCGTCCAGCTCATAAATAAGACGTAGTTGTCCTGCAATTTCAGCAATTGCTAAGCGCATGCGTAGATGTTTTTTAGCATTGTCATATAAAGCATTTTTATCAACAAGTTTTTTAGGAATTTCAGGTACCTGCAATTTCCCCATATTCATTAACCCAACTAAATTCCCTGCCTTATCAAGAGTAAGGAAAATCCCTGCATTTGCTAGCGGTAAATCCATTACAAGCTGCCCATAACAAAATTCCTCGATTTCATCCATCAACTTAGACTTATAAAAAGTAAGGTCAGCTGAAGCCTTTGGATAGTACTGTAGCAAAAATTGATCCGCAAGCTTGCGCCTTTCCTCTTGCGATATTTCTTTATCCACTGGCACCTCATAGCTTTCCTTTGAAATAGCATAGCGTGTGATTATCCCATCGTAATCTAGCTGTACTTCTATACTCTCTTGATTGTCTTCCCAAACAAATAAAGATTCTTCACCTGGTTGTCCATTAATTTCTTCAAATATTAATTGAAAATGCTGTGGTGGCTTTGCAATACATAGTGCTCGTTCCTTTAACTGCAGATGATTCATAATCAACCCCCAAACAGAATATACGTTCTCTATATTATAATGCAATCTTGCATTTTATACAACTATTTCCAAAGAAAAAAGAAGGGCATTCACCCTTCTACTTCCTCTAAAATATTCAATTTCCTTTTATCCTCTAACTCTGGATGTGCCATTCTAATAACAGAACCACGCAGTAATATTAAAACGATTGCTATTAAAATCGTACCACTGACAATTAAAACATATTGTGCTGGAATAATATCGTATAAAACGCCGTATATTAACGTTCCTATTGGCATCATGCTCATTGCCATCATTTCCACGATACCAAATACGCGCCCTTTGTACTCCTCATCTACGGATGTTTGCATAATAACCCCTATTGGTGTGTTCGTCGTAACACCGAATCCACCAGCAACAAACATTAGCACTAAGTAATAAATAAAGTTGACCGTATTTGACCAGCTAAATAGCAACGGTACTGCCACCAAAATAACGGATATTGCCATTAATAGCGTTGATCGTTTAACAACGACCAATGGGAATTTTAAATTGCTACGAGTAGCTAAATAAATAGCTGTTATCAACATACCAATCGCTGCTGCCGCCTCGATGAAGCCAATTAATTGTGGCTGGAATTTCAAATTTGTTAACAACACAAAACCGATACCTACACTCAAGCAAGTGAAAAATAAATTTAACCATAATGCTGTCCATAAAATGGCACGTACAACAGGCTTTGTTTTTAAATAGACAAATCCTGCTTTAAAGCTTTGCAGCATCGTTTCTTTTTGTGCAGATGCTACTACAGGCTTTTTATATAATGTAAAATTCATCGTTGACTCTAATAATAGTGTAATGATTGCTGCACTAATAAAAACAAGTAAAAATACTTCCATTGAGGCAAAACCAAATAACATTCCACCTACAATCGGTCCACCAATACCTGATACTGAGAACGATAGTTGATTAAAGCTCATCGCCTTTTGAAGGCGTTCCTCATCCACTAAATTTGAGATGGAAGCTGAAAATGCTACGCTAGAAAACGAGCTAAAGATACTATTAAACAATGTTGCTACGTAAATGGCTGGTAAAGATAGCCCCGCAGTCCATGTATAAAGTAACAGTATACTGACTGTTAAAATAACGCCTGCCTGCCCACCAAGTACAAGCCATTTTCTTGGCACTTTATCCCCTATTAGTCCTGCGATTGGAGAAATAATCGTTCTTGGTACAATGCTGAATAAAAGATTTGTAGCAAAGCTTAAAGATGACCCTGTCATCGATAAAATGTACATACTTATACCAAATGTATACACGCTTGAACCAAGCGAACCAATCATTTTACTTACTAAAAACGTGTACAAATGATAAGTTGATTTCTTATATTTTAATTTTCCATCCATTTTGTTCCACACCCTTTTGTTTAATTTAATTAAACTTATTGTAAACCAAGAATTTTCAGAAAGCAACAAAAAGTTTAATTAAATTTAAAAATATATTCAAAAATCCACCCTACCACAGCTCAATTTGTTTAATTTAATTAAATTTAATATCCCGTAATTCGTTTATTTGCTATAATTACATATAGAGAGGTGAGACCTTATGTTGAATATAGGTACAAAAATAAAAGAGCTACGCAAAGAGCGTAAAATGACGTTGGCACAAGTAGCAGGGGATCGTCTAACAAAAGGCATGCTCAGTTTAATCGAAAATGGCAAAGCGCAGCCTTCGATGGAGAGCTTACAATATATTGCGAGTCAGCTTGAAATTGATGTTGCTGAATTAATACAATCAGAGGATAACAAGCAGGTACATGAAACTTTCATGCAGGTAGAACAGTTATATTCACAATTTAAAAAGGAGTTTAATAAAGAACAGCGTGGAATAAAGGGACAAGAGTTACTACAGTTGATACACCCTTTAGTGCAGTCAGGAAACTTAAAAGGGGCCAATTATGAAGAAGTACGATTACTAGAACTTTATTTGTTAGTACGTTATTTATTAAACATTGATCGTTCTATCGAGCCATTTTTACCTTTAGCTAAAATGTATGAAAATATTCATGCTTATTCTAAAGTGTTAGAATGCTTCACTCGTCTAGGTGGCATCAAATTTGAACAGCATCAACTTGAACAAGCGCTTGATTATTTATTAGAAGGTAAACAATATATAGAACGTTATAATTATTTAATTGGTGATTTTGAAAAGCTTGACTACTATTACAATTTAACTGTTATTTATGCTGCAGCAAATAACGATCAGAAAATGGAGGAATATTTAAATTTAGCCTTAAATATAACAAAGGAAAAAGGCATTTTATATCGTTTTAATGATTTTTACCGTTTGTTATTTTTCATCAATTGCTCAAAGGGCGATGCTGAGAAAAGTAAATATTACTTAAACAAATTAAGACTATTTATGGAACTTTTCGAAAACCCTTTTGATGAAATATTGCATTCTTTGACTACATTGTTTTATATCAATCGAATTGAGCAAGATTATCCTAAAGCACTAGCGCTACCAATCGACAATAGCAATCTACCTGAAGACGCTTTAAAACATGCAATGTTATTTATTAACGGAGAATATGCTTATGCGCATTGGCAGTTAAAACAATATGACGAAGCAAAAAAATGTTTAGCTACATTGTTTGTACCAGAAGCGACAATCCATCCGATAGATTTAGCCATTATTTATCGCTCTTATGCCGTTCGAGCGCTTTGTTCTTACGAGGAAGGCGATATCGAAAATGCGAAGCGGGATATATTGTACGCAATGGACGGTGTGAAGGAGTTTAAAGAGACATTAGATAAGCAATTCATATTACAAGCGTATGAGCATATTACACAATAAACAAGTTGAGGCTGTTGGGATTATGCTCCCAACAGCCTCACTTTTATTTATTCTAATTTTTTCTGCTTTGATGAAGTAACATCGAGCACGTCTAGCAAGAACATAAATAATGGGATACCGATAATTAATCCCCATACACCTAAAAAATGCTCAGAGAATAAAATGACCATAAATGTATAGAAAATCGGTAAATCTGTTTTGGCTGACATTAGCTTTGGATTTAAGAAATATGCCTCAATCGCATGCAATACTGTCACAATGACTAAAATGTAAATAATGTACATGAAGCCACCAATGCTATATGCAATGATTGATAGTGGGATAAGGGAAATAATTACACCTGCTACTGGAATTAATCCAAGCACGAAAATCATAACACCTAATGCAATTAAATGTGGGAAGCCCATAAAATACAACACAATAACAGATAATACACAGTTCACTGAGGCGATAATAAATTGTGCCTCAATTACTTTACCGAAAGAACGGATGAACACTTTAGAGAAATATTGTAGCTCATCATATAAAGGGGCAATTTTACTCTTTTTAAACTTCATCGTAAATTCCATAATTCGATGTTTATCTAGCATAATAAATAAGCTTAAAATCGCTGCAATTAAAATTTGCAAAAGCAACTTCCCAATATTCGCAATATTTTCTACAATAAAATTAACACCTTGCTCTAAATAATGATCCAGCTCAATTTTTTCAAATGTTGGTGCTAAATATTTAGTAATTTCATTCTCATTCGGATTAATATTGATATTCATCATTAAATTAAAGAGCTGCGTAATCTGCTGTGATACCATTGGCAAATATTTGTATACAGTCCCAACAACCCCAGCAACAAACAACAAGTAAATGATAATTGTGATGACTGCCTCTTTGATAGGCACATATTTTCGAATTGTACTTGTTAGCTTTGTGCTTAAGCGATTCATTAGATATGTAATGATAAATGTAAACAGTATAAGATCAAGCATACTGCGCATTAAATACAATGCAACCCCAATACCGATTAAAATCATAAATCGCTTAAAGCCATGACTTTTAAAGAAATCCCACACGAGCATTCTACTACTCAAAATATGGACAAGACCTTATATCTCAATATAACTGGTCTGTCTAGTAGCAGCGACCTCCTTTTGTTTTCAAGTTTTTTTAGCTCCCGTATTTCCTCGAAAGCTTTCGCACTTATGATTTTAGTACTACTAAGCGTACTCATATTTCAAAAATATATTCCACTTCTCTATTAATTATTATACCGTTCATAGCGTTGATAACCAAAGAATAATTATTAGAAATTTAATTTAAATCGGTTATATTCATTTTTACTTCCTCCAATAGCAATGACAGGACTTCTGGATCATCAAATAAATGCATCAATGTTTTTACATTTGCTATTTCGTCTTTGTAGCATTGCTGGAGTCGAAATTTACAAATAGCCTTTCGTACATAAATAAAACCTAATGTTTGATAAGTTAGTGTTCGTTTAAACGTTTGCTGAACCGTATTTAATAATTGTAAGCATTCTTCAAATTGAGCAGCCTCTATAAATAATGAGGTTAAATTAAGATAAAAATACAACTTTAAATAAGTTAAATCCTTGTCAAAATCATCATACGCGTCTAGCCTTTTAATCGCTATTTTAGTCACTTCAATCGCCGTCTCTAAAGGGAAAAACAAAATAATAGCATTTAATAGATCAAGGTCATTCATATACCAATGGTCCAACATTTGCATATACTGCCACACATTTGAGGCAATTGCACGCACCTGCTGTAAATCATTTTGTTCACCGAAAACAAGTAACGACTGATACGCATACAAAATCATTAGTAAATCCCGATCATTTTGCTCATTTAAATAGGCTTGTACTGACTGTAATTGTTCCTTCACCTCTTCTGGCAGCACAATCTCCATTTTCGCAAAAGCATTGATTAATTTTTGACGTGGGCTAGAGCTGTAATTGTGATGAATGTAAATAAATTCATTCATTGAAATATTTAATCTTTCAACAAGTAAAAAAAGCGTTTCAGCACTGACTTGTAATTGACCACTTTCAATTCTTGAATAAGTTGCTTGCTTCATAATTCCTTGTGTTAACTCCGCTTGTGTCATACAGCGGTTTTTTCGTATTTTTTGTAATGTATAGCCAAAATTCACGGTAACCCCCCTTACAATATTCCAATTCGTATATTTTGTTCCATCTTGCATGTTTATTATTATACTAAAGCTACAAGGAGAGTGAACACATGATTTGGCTAGGAATACTATTAATCGCTACATTTTTCTATTATGTGATTAGCGATAGACTTTTTATGAAACAAGATTTGAGCAAAATTTCTAAGGTAAAATTATATAAAGACACGATTGCTCGACCATGGCTGATTGTATTAATGTTGGGAATAATATGGGGCTGGCAAGGCTTTGAGTGGAAAGATTGGGTTACATCAGCTCAATCATAGAATTCTAGCATTGTAAATGGGCTTCTAATTGGCATAATAGCCGGTATTTGCTTCTCTCTTATTATGCCGTTCTTTCTACAGAAAAAAGGTAAGGCACCCGTAACAATAGGAAATATTGATTTTTTTATGCCGCATACAAGACATGAAAGAATATGGTTCGTTTTCGTAGCTATAACCGCAGGAATATGTGAAGAGCTTATTTTCCGTGGAGCCCTGACTTATTTTTTATTCGAATTACCTGTAGAATTACCATTGTGGACAATTGGCTTACTTGTATCGATTCTATTTGGTATGGCTCACCTGTATCAAGGCATTTCAGGTATAGTCGCTACAAGTTTTTTAGGTGTCATATTTTTTATCTTATTTATAGGCACTGGCTCACTGCTGTTGCCAATAATACTCCACTTTATGATGGATGTGAGATTTGCTCTAATGCCTAGAACCAAAACAGTATAGGGGGTATGAATTTGGGCAAAAAACTACGAGAGCGCGGCATTATTATAGGAAAACTACCAACAGGAGCAAAAAACTGTATTACAGATGTAGAAGGTGTCCAAGTAGGTCATGTAACGTTAGACTACCCTTTAAATGAACTAGGGGATTATGCTTGTACAGGGGTGACAGCTGTCCTTCCCCATGCACACAATTTATTTCAACAAAAGGTAACCGCAGCAAGTTATGTATTAAATGGCTTTGGCAAAACAACAGGACTTGTGCAAGTGAATGAACTCGGTGTACTAGAATCGCCTATTATGCTAACGAATACATTTAGTGTTCCTGCTGTTGCACAAGGAGCATTGCAATATATGCTCGATACAAATGAAACGATTGGTCAAACAACAGGAACAATCAACATCGTAGTCGGTGAATGCAATGATAGCAATTTAAATTCGATTCGTCATTGTGCCGTTACACCTGCACATGCCATTGAAGCGATTCACAATGCAACAAGCGATGTGGTAACTGAAGGAGCTATCGGTGCTGGAAAAGGCATGGTTTGCTTCGGCTATAAAGGTGGTATTGGTTCATCCTCACGCACCGTTACAGTAGACGACAATATCAACTTCACCGTCGGCTGCCTTGTGCTAAGCAATTTCGGTAGCAAAGATGATTTTTTAGCTGAACAGTATACAGCAAGAAAAAAGCAACACCAAGATACGGTAGCACCAACAGACGGCTCCATTATTATCGTTTTAGCAACAGATGCACCTCTTAGCAGCAGACAGCTACAGCGAGTAATCAAGCGCTGTGGTATCGGACTGGGACGCACAGGCAGTCATTTTTCACATGGCAGTGGCGATATCGTGATCGGCTTTACAACAGCTCGAAAAATTCCACACAAAACAGAAGAATTATTTGAAACACGCCTACAGCTACGCGAGGATCACCCAATAATGAATAAATTATTCGCCGCCGCCGCAGAGGCAACAGAGGAAGCAATTTTAAATTCTTTAGCGCAAGCAGAAACAACAACAGGACGCAACGGGCATATCGTACATGCTTATCAATTTGATTAAATCATTAAGCACTGTTAGGGAAGCGTTTGTTTTGTTTACAGATGAAACATCACTCGGGCGAATTCATCCGTTTTGCGGGCGAATTTGCCTGTGAATTGAGCGAATCATCACTGTAAATCTCTACCTTTTTCAATAAAAATCTTCTCTTGTGACGTCTTCACAACAATATCAAAACCTCGGCTATATGGATGCATAAATACTTTATATTGGATTCTTCTTTCATTATGAGAATGCTGCAAATATTGTAGCTCCATCCCTCTTTCCACAATATCTCGCCCTGCTCGTCTAACAAATTCCGTATCATCATCTGTATAAAAATATAGTTTTAAATCAAAGAGTGCTGGCTCAATAAAAGCAACACTCATGCCCTCTATAATTGTCAGCTTATTGTTCGATGAAATCAATGTACGCGGTGCATAATGCGTATCAATCGTATAAAAATCTAGCCCTTCACGAACCATACGCACATCCCTTTCTAACGAAGGTAAATGATGTGCCGCAGGATGACAGGCAGTCATTTTATAATGATGAGATTCATTTTGATATGTATAATCAATCATTGTTTTTTTACGCATATCCGAAGCAACGATATATGGGTCTGTATTGATATAGTTGACTGTATGAGGCTCGAATAATGTGATTAATTCTTGCGCAAAAGTCGTTTTTCCAGCAGCCCCATGCCCTGATATAGCAATAATTGTTCTTTCAGTTTGAGCATCCGCCCACCCCACAACCATTTGTAGTAACTGTTCCATTCAGCATCCTCCTCTCTAAAAAGCTAAGTTTACCTAAATCGTTATCAGTGTACAACATGTAAGCAAATTAATTGTCACAAAAAATATATAATCGAACTATTGTGAATGTTTTAAACAAAAAGTATGATGAATGAAGTAAATGTAAATGAGCCATTTACTCCATTTTTAATCAAAGCACTGGAGGTAATCAGATGACGAATATTCGAGTTGGTATCGTAGGTTACGGAAATTTAGGTCGTGGTGTAGAACACGCAATCTCTCAAAATCCGGATATGGAGCTAGTGGCAGTTTTTACACGTCGTAATCCCACAACCGTGGAAATTGCTAGCGATGCGAAAGTATATTTAATAGATGAGGCAGAGAAATTTAAAGATGCAATCGATGTAATGATTTTATGTGGTGGTTCTGCGACAGATTTACCAGAGCAAAGCCCTCATTTTTCACAATGGTTTAATGTAATCGATAGCTTCGATACACATGCAAAAATCCCGCAGCATTTTGAAGCGGTAGATACTATTGCACAAAAATCTGAAAAAGTAGCGATTATTTCTAGTGGCTGGGACCCAGGTCTATTCTCATTAAACCGTTTAATTGGGGAAGCAATTTTACCAGTAGGTTCTACATACACTTTTTGGGGAGACGGCTTAAGTCAAGGGCATTCAGATGCAGTACGTCGCATTGAAGGTGTAAAGTATGCTGCTCAGTATACATTGCCTATT
Organism: Metasolibacillus meyeri; assembly: GCF_003049505.1. GTDB lineage: Bacteria > Bacillota > Bacilli > Bacillales_A > Planococcaceae > Metasolibacillus > Metasolibacillus meyeri. The sequence continues at coordinate 10,257 of NZ_PYWN01000096.1, read as the reverse complement.
AAAGAAGCTGTCGAACGTGTACGGAACGGAGAAAATCCAGAGCTATCAACACGTGAAAAACATGCACGTGAATGCTGGGTTGTAATAGAAGATGGTGCAAATATAGCAAAAATTGAGCAAGAAATTGTAACAATGCCCAATTATTTCGATGAATACAATACAACAGTACATTTTATTACAGAAGAAGAATTTAAAGCGAATCATACAGGTATGCCACATGGCGGATTTGTTATTCGCAGTGGGGAAAGCGGTGCGAAGGAAAAGCAAATTTTAGAATTCTCTTTAAAACTTGAAAGCAATCCGAACTTTACATCAAGCGTTCTTGTTGCCTATGCGCGTGCAGCCTACCGCTTACATCAAGCAGGCGATAAAGGAGCGAAAACGGCTTTCGATATCCCATTCGGTCTATTATCACCAAAATCAGCAGCTGAATTACGTAAAGAATTACTATAAAAAATCCGAGGCGCTTGCCTCGGATTTTTTGCTTTAAACTACAATAACACCAAATAATACAGCGACAATTAATAGAACAATACTTAATCCCCACATCCAGAAAAATGAGAACTTTAAGTGCTTGCCCATTTCTAAGCCGGATAGACCTAATGCTAACCAAACTGCTGGTGCAAGAGGTGATACAAATGTCCCTACAATATTCCCAATAATCATTGCATAGGCTGTCGAGAATGAATCGATGCCGAACGATAAACCGATTTGCTCAACAACAGGGAATAGTGCAAAATAATAAGCATCTGTACTTAATAATAAGTCAAATGGTACACCTAATACACCGATAATAATGTGTAAATAGCTAGATAATGCTGTTGGTAACACTTTAACTGCATCGTTAGCAATCGCAGTTAACATACCTGTGCCATTTAAAACACCTAAAAATAAACCTGCTGAAATAATAATTGACGCCATTGTTAAAGCGCTTGGTGCATGTGCTTGTACACGTGCCATCTGCTCTTTTGGCGTGCGATAGTTAACAGGTAAAGCAATGGCTACCCCAATTAAAAATGCTAAGCCTGCTGGTAGAACACCTGACACTAATATCGTAATAACTGCAAGAGCGATAATCGCATTCACCCAAATTAATTTAGGACGTTGTAAGCTTTTATCTACTTCTGTTGATATAATCCCTTGTGCCATTGGAACATCTTCGTCTGTAAATGTCAGCGTGCCATATGTCTTTAATATACGTCTCTTTTCCAAAATCCCCATAAAGACAGCTAAAGCTAGCATTAAAATAACGCCTACTACTTGAATTTTAATTAATGGATACCATAGCTCTGTTACATCTGTTTCTAATACAGAGGCAACTCGACCTAATGGACCGCCCCACGGAATCATATTGACAATGGCTGCCCCACCAGCTACAAGCAATAATAATAAATAAGGATTCATACGTAATCGTAAATAAAGTGGTAAAAGCGCTGGAATTGTAATTAAAAATGTCGATGCTCCCGAACCATCTAGCTGTGCAACAACCGCAATTAATACTGTTACAACAGCTACTGTAATCACGTTACCTCTTGTAAGCGCAATCATTTTATTGATAAGTGGCTCAAATAACCCCGAATCTTGCATAATACCAAAGAAAATAATCGCAAAAATAAACATTACGGCTACACTCATTACAGAGTTTAATCCTGATGTAAAGAATTCTCCTAAATCACCTGCGCTAAACCCTGCAATAAATGCAGCAATAACAGGTGGTATAACCATTGCGACAAGCGGTGATACCCGTCCGCTTATTAATAACGCAACAATAACAATGATTGTAATAAATCCAAGAATACTTAAACTCATCACCTATTCCCCCTTCACAAATTGTTCACATTTTATTTATTAAAAAGTATCACAATGTGTGTAACAGGAGAATAATACGACCATATGTTAAATAAATAACATATAGTTAATTTTGTTCATAAGTTCCACGGTAAACGTATTTTCGTTCAGGTCTACCTACTGACCCATATATCGATATCATTTCTAAAAACTGCTCACTTACTAAATACTCTAAATAACGCCGAGCTGTTGAACGACTAGAGCCAATGAGCTCACTTAATTGAGAAGCCGTCAACTCATTCTGCTGTTCCTTTTCAAAAATATCTTTAACCGTTTGCAATGTGTGTGCGTCAATTCCTTTAACAAAGGTCTCATCTTCTACTATTTTATTTACTACCGCATTGTAAAAAAGTGAATCTAAATCCCTTTGCGTTACGTTAGCGCTTTGTTGATATATCGCTATAGTTTGTTTATATTTATTGAAGGCTTGCTCTAACCTTTGCTGCTCAAACGGCTTAATTATATAATCAAAGATGCCTAAATGGACGACTTCCTTAATCAACGCTACTTCAGTTGCCGCAGATATAACAATGACATAAATCGCCGGATACTTTTGGCGTATATGTGTGATGAGTGAACCCTTCTCCACATCAGGGATATATAAATCTGTTAATATAATAGCAGGAAGCTGCTCAGCTTGCGCTAGCTTCTCTATCAATTCATTTCCCATTCGAATATTTTCCGTTACTTTAAAACCCTTCATTGCTTGCACAAAATCCTGGTGAATTTGAGCTACCCGAAAATCATCTTCAACAATCCATACATGATGCATCACTGTTCCTCCTCTATCGGGATCGTTATAATAAAACAAGCGCCTGATAAATCACCTTCGTCAATCGAAATCTCTCCTCCGATATCTTTCAACGCTTGCATACTAATTGCTAAGCCATGCCCTCTATCGAACCCTTCCTTTGTCGAAATACCGCGCATAAAAATTTGCTCATACATTGCATCAACAATACCTGGTCCACTATCTTGAATTTCAAATGTATAATGTGTTTTATAATGCATAATGGACAATTGAATAACCTTTTTTATACTAGCGCTATTTTTTAATACATCAATCGCATTTTGTAATACATTCCCAAGAGCCGTTAATAGCGCTCTCTCCTGTCTAGTAGACAATCCGATATCTATATCTGTATTAGGCAATTCTAACTGAATGCCTAGCTCTGCTGCCTCTGTAATTTTGCCTTGAATTAGTGCAAGCAACAGCGGTGATGCCATTTGGCTATTTAAAAATGACTGACTATCCATTTGAATTTGGCGCTCTTCCCTAATAAATTCAATCGCCTCATCATACCGTTTATGCAATAGCAGCCCGAAAATAATATGGAGCTTATTTGCAAATTCATGCGTTTGAGCGCGCTGTGCATTAGCGTATTGACGCACTTCCTTTAATTCATTTACGACATTTTGAATATTTGTTTTTCTTCTAAAAGTATATAATGAGCCCATTTTATCTGCTAACGGCACTTTATTTAAAATAATAATTTCTTCTCCAAGTACCAGCTCTAAATTATGAATATTTTTTTGCTGCGCTACACGTAACGTGAAAATATGCTCTATATTTTCGCTTTGCCATTGCGCTAAAGCTTTCTTTTGACTTGCATCTATTATTTGATAAGCACTATTATTAATCGTCGTAATATTATTGTACCTATCCGTTGCGATAATTCCTTCTTCAGTCGTTGCTAAAATCAATTGATGCTGGCTATAAAGCTTAGCGATTTGTTGAGGCTCCATATTGAACAATAAGCGTTTAATATAGTAGGAAATCGCTATCGCTCCAATAATACCAATCGCTAAAATTAGGCAAGTATAGCTTAGCCACTTTTTTAAATAGCCATCAATCTTTTCATCAATAAAATTGGTCAAAAATCCTACAGATACAACCCCAATGATTTCTCCCTCTTTCATAATAGGGGCTTTACCTCGAATGGATTCACCCAACCCTCCGACCGTTTTCGAAACATAGAAGCGTTTATCTAATAGAGCTGCGTCATTATCTCCTCCAACCATTCGCTCACCTATTTGCTCAGCAACTGGATGCGAATAGCGAATCCCTTCAGCATTTCCAACGACAATAAAAGCAGCATCAATTTCACTTCGCAATTTTTCTGCTAAAGGTTGAATATGAATACTTGGCTGTTCCTCTTCAAAAGCTGCCACTATTTCTTCCATAGAGGCAACCATTTTCGCTACACTTAATGCTTCCTCTCCTCTTTGCTCCTCTGTTGTTTCCCGAATATGTATTTGCAATAAATATATATAAATCATACAGACAAATAAAATTAAAACACTAATTAACAGGATCATTTTAAAAGTTAGCGATTGTAAGTATACTTTCATACAATAATTCCCCCTTACAAAATATTACTACATACGCTATAGATTTGAAATATTCCATTATTTCCGGTAACATTCTGCTTACCTTTTGGAGCAAGTGTCAGGCTAATCGGGACAGAGAGTGATAATGAAAACACACGCCGCGCACTGCATAATCATAAAGTAGAATTTGAGGACAAAGCCATCAAATACGGCATTGCTGCAACGGTTAATTTTACACTGACATATAGAGATGAATAGCAAAAACCCGAACTATTATGAAATACTCCAAAATAGTTCGGGCTTTTAGGACTGGAGCCTTTTATTCCAGTCACTTCATTATTTCAATGTTAAAATATAATCTGCTACTACCTCTTCATTGCCTTTAGCAGTACCCGCAGGCATTGAACCTTTTCCATTCTTTAAAATATCAACAATTTCATCTTTAGATAATGCTAAACCATGTAAACTAGGCCCCATGCCACCTGTTAAATCGCCGCCATGACAGCCAATACAATTTGATTTAGCCACACTTTCGCCAGCTGCCACAGTATCACCAGATTGCTCGTTTGAAGGCGTTGTTTTTTCTTCCTTTACCTTCTCTCCACCACAAGCAGCCAAACCAAATACTGTTAAACCGCCAGCTAATAATACATGCATGAAACGCTTTGCCATAATAACACCTCATTTTGTATTTTTTACCCTACACTTAAACCTTAGCATGTCCAACGAAACTACTTCAAGTATAACCTGGTGTAAAACCATTAATACGTTGTAAACTATGGCAGAATTGTGCCTATTTATTGTTTACATCTTACTCTTCATTTTTCCATTATAAATAGCTATTACTTTCCACATAGAAGAAAACGATTTATCATAAAAATAGTATGATAGAGAGGAGTAGGAATTATGAAGAAAAAGTATTTTGCTACATTAATAGCAGCGACTGCAATTACACCTGCTATTGTCAGCCCATCAATGACTTATGCTGAGCAGCCAATCTTTAGTGATATTCAACCTTCAAGCTCTTATGCAAGCGCTATCAAATTACTACATGATAAAGGCGCGATTACAGGTTTTTCTGACAACACATTTCGCCCTCAAGACACAATCACACGTCAACATGCATTAATTGTATTAGAGCGATTAATCGCATTTCCTTCTATTCGAGATGGCATGGAATTTACTGACGTATCAGAGCACCATTCTTATTATGAAACAATTCAAAATGCCTATAAAGCGGGGTTGATTGATGGACAGCCCAATGGTAGCTTTAATCCAAACGCCCCTATTACCCGTGCACAAATTGCAAAAATTTTCGCAAAGGCCTTTCATTTACAAGCAACAACAACGACCTCTTTTTCGGATGTACCGAAATCACATTGGAGCTATCCATACGTCCAAGCATTAAATAGCAGTTATCTTACTACCACTTCTAATAAATTTTTATTAAACGAGCCGTTAACACGTGGACAATTTGCTTTATTTTTAGAAAAATTATTATCGCAAGATGAGATGGAGGAAAGCGTATTGCCAATTGGTCAATGGGGCGGGAAAATTGCTATACCACAAAGCCCACTATCTGTTATTTTACAAATTAACGAAGACGGAAAAACATATTTCTCTGTACCAGCTCAAGGCTTAAATAACTATCCTGTTAGCTCAATTGAAGTAAATAATGACCAATTAAAAATCTCCGTTGACATCGCTGGAACAGTAATATCCATTGAAGGGAAAGTCGAGGAAGACCGTATTGTAGCAGACTTTTCACAAAATGGCATGACATTCCCTCTTATTTTAACACCATATGAGCCACCTGTTATCACATACGAGGAGCTATTAATACCTGTCGAAAATGGGCAGCTAAAGGTTGCATTAGAAATGCCTGAAAAAGCTATAGCTAAAGTACCTGTCGCTGTTATTATCGCTGGTTCTGGTCCAACAACGAAGGATGGCAACACAGCAGCGGGTGAAAACAATAGCTTAAAAATGCTAGCAGAAGGGTTAGCACAGCAAGGGATTGCAACGATTCGTTTTGATAAGCGTGGTGTTGGCGACAATGTCGGACTCATTCAAGATGAAGGAGATTTACGCTTTACAAGCTATTCACAAGATGTTGAGCAAATGATCGAATTTCTACAGCAAGACTCACGCTTCTCATCCGTTCATTTGATTGGACATAGCGAAGGGTCATTAGTTGGTATTTTAGCTGCCCAAACAACAACAGTAGCATCGATGACATCAATTGCTGGAGCTGGTCGTCCGATTGATGAAATCTTACTTGAGCAGCTATCTGTTCAATTACCACAACCATTATTGGAAAGGGTTACGGCTATTTTGGCACAATTGAAAAAAGGTGAAATGGTAGATGATATACCAGAAGATTTATCTGCCTTATTCCGCCCATCTGTACAGCCATATTTAGTATCATGGCTAAAATATGATCCAGCTATACAATTAGCTGAGTTGGACATTCCAACATTAATCGTCCAAGGTAATAATGATTTACAAGTAACCAAAACAGATGCAGAACGTTTGCACACTGCAAAATCTGATGCAGAAATTATCTATTTCGATATGATGAATCACGTATTAAAAGATGCACCAGCTGATCGAGATGGCAATCTTAAAACATATGCCAACCCCACATTACCATTGACTGAAGGGATTGTGGAAAAAATTTCTACATTTATTTTAAAATAAGGCTTATATAAGCAAACATATATCTACAATTTCCGAGGAAATATTTATTTTTTTACAAAAGGGATTGTGTTCTTTAATTCAACTTTTAAATATATGAAGAAAATTAATTATCACAATCCGAAGTTGCTTCTTATTTATGTGTGTTATCTTTTTTCTCCTTAACCTAAACGACAACTTCGCCTTCATTTTACTTAGCATCCTCTTTATCCTATTAGGATTAGAGGAAAATAATAAGAATTTATAGTACGTGATGGTTTAGAAATCAAAATTATTTCTAAACCGTCTCTTTTTTTCTCATTCGAAATTTTACAATATCTCAAGAAACAATTAACATCTAACCATACTTCATGTGTTATTTTTAGACATAATTCGTGTATTTTCTACAATAACTATATTGACTTTATATTTGCATTACATGATACTATTTTTAAGTTTAATAAAATCCATTGAAGTTTTTTGGATTTTTATTACAGCAGATAAGCCTCTATTCATTATATGTTGATTAACTTTATTCCAGTTTTTTCGAACTGGCTTGAATTCATCGGAGGCTTCATTTTGATTTACTAGATATTTAAAGATCTGCTGAGAAGCTAAATCAAAACAAACTTCGATATAAGGGGACATCAACATGAAAAGCATTAAACAACGCTTACTTTTTTTCACATTAGGGTTACTATTAGTAGCATCTATTCTTAACGCAGGCTTTGTTGTTTGGGTTGTTAATACAAAGAGCCAAGAAGTTCTTATAGAAAAGGCCCAAGAGCAAGTTTTTGAAATGGCAAAGCAAGCCGAAACTATTTTAAATTCTGAAACAGATCCAATCCCTGCACTACAAAAATTCGTAGATACAAAAGTACAACAGGACAATGTAACATACGCCATTATTATTGATAGCAATGTCCAAGCTGTTGCGCATAGCGATGCAGATAAGTTGAATAAAATATATGAGGATGACTACACAATTGAAGGGGCTACTAAAGGGGTAAAACAATTTACAAGATGGTATGCAGAGGTTCAAGGTATATGGACCTACGATATTATGGAGCCTATTTACCGTAATGGAGAGCTCTATGGTGTGATGGATATCGGAGTTCCTGAAAGCGGCATCAAATCAATTGTGGACTCTGTTTTAATTTTTCAAATCATTATTGGTATTGCCAGCTTTTTAATTATTGGTAGCTTAATGTGGTGGAGTATTGGCCGTATCGTTAGAGCACTAAAAAGTCTTGAAAATACGCTACAGCAAACGGCAAATTTAGATTTCCATGAAAGTACGGAATTAGAAAAGCTATCAAATCATAAAGATGAAATTGGACAAATGGCTCAAGGGATCTCAACAATGCGTTCTGCACTGAGAGATATAACAATCAATATCCAAAGTACAAGTAATGAATTAGTCGAATCATCTACAACACTTTTACAAATTGCAGATGATACTGTACAAACAACGGATGAAATTAGTTTAGCGATTAGCGAAATTGCTAAGTCCACAGAGGAGCAGGCACACGATACAGAAAAAGGAGCCGAGCAATTAGACCAGCTTTCAGGCAATATTGACCGTGTAATTGAGCATACTGAAAAAATTGCCACAATGACAGCTCAAATTGATGATTTAAGCAATCAAGGCGTCGATACAGTTCAGCAGCTTTCTATATGGTCCGAAAAAAATCGTGATTCATCACAACAAGTTAGCTCAATCGTTCAAGAAGTTGATAAAACATCTTCAGATATTTCAAGTATCGTCAATACGATTACAGAAATTGCTTCGCAAACGAATTTACTTGCGCTTAACGCTTCGATTGAATCTGCTCGTGTTGGTGAAGCTGGTAAAGGCTTTGCCGTTGTTGCTGATGAAATTCGAAAGCTATCTGAGCAAACATCTAACGCAACAGAGGATATTAAAAATAAAATTACAGCAATTCAAGCCATTTCGAAAAGCGCTGTAACAGAAATTGAAACGAGCATTGAAATCGTTGAACAAAATGCAAAAGCAGCAACAGACACTAGCAATATTTTCAATACGATTAAAGAAGCATTAGATCAAACAATTGAAGTTGCTCGTGATGTTCAGCAGCTTTCATCTGAAATGAATCGAAGCAAGGAGCAAATTATTAGCGCAATTCACAATATATCTGGTTCAGCAGTGGAAACATCCGCTGGAACAGAGCAAGTTTCGGCATCTGCTCAAGAACAATTAAAGAGCATCAATATCGTCTCAGAAAAAGCTCGCGACTTGAACATCATCGCAGAGCAACTAAGAAAAGAAGTAGATAAATTTGCACTGTAACCCATCGATTAGAGCTAAAGTATTGTAGTCAAAAAAACTCGAACAATTTTGCAAGACACTTATTGAAGTGTTTTGCCATTGTTCGAGTTTTATAATTATAGCCCTCACTTAAGGTCATTTCTTATAATTTAGGTAAGCAAGGTTTGAAAGATACCTCTTAACATTTTTACGATGTGTAACTAAAAAAGGGGCATATTCAACGCCCCTCTTTCATCAAATATAAACCCTTATATCCACATAAAAACGATATAAAAAATAACATGCAAAGCCAAACAATAGCATACCTGCTACAATCGATGTCCATTGAATCATTTTACGATTCATCACTTTACGGGTAACCGCCACAATTGATAGCAGTCCTACATCATGTACTAAAATCCCTGTTAAAATCCCTACCGCTGCAATTAAAAAGCTACTCGATTCTGCCGTATAGGAATCCGCTAATACAACACCAAAAACAGATACCCAAAATACGAGATTACCTGGTGAGAGCGCTACGAGAAAGCCATTGCGATAAGTTGTCCATAACGATTTATTCACCTTTTCACCTGCTAGTGAAATATCTTGATCCGCATTTTTAATCGAATCATAGGCAAGTAAAAATAAAAAGCCAGCGCCAATAATCCATAAAGGCATTTGCACATACGGTAAAGCCAACACCTGTGCAAATCCTAAATAAAGCGCTATAATCAATAGTAAATCAATCGTCATACCACCTAAACCAACTGCCCAACCATGAAAAAAGCCATTTTTTAAGCCTTGCTTCGTCATTTCAACGGTAATCGCACCAACAGGCATGGCAATGGCTAGTCCAACGAGTAAAAACTTCAAATACTGTTCCAAATGCTCAACTTCCTTACTTAAAAAAGTTCCATTTATTCTCATCCGTTTCTACTAATCATACACAAAATTAAATATTTATACAACCATAATTAATTACATCAAGGCGTAACTGCGTCCAGATTCGGTACAGAACACAATGCCGCTGTCGCTCTACTTTCGCGCAGTAAACATTGCTGAGTCAAGTTAAATTCGCTGCAATAAAGTGAACCTTCAATCAGTGGGGGTTTTCCTCATCCCCCACTGATTGG
>NZ_PYWN01000095.1 GCF_003049505.1 Metasolibacillus meyeri | reverse complement strand
CTTTCAAAGATTTTTTCATTTCTTACTTGACTTTATATAGTTAGTCTTTCATTATTAATATTCGATAAAAACTTACACTGCCCTCTTAATTATTTTACCATTCACAGCAAAATAAGGATTTTATCAGTATTTTCACGCAAACTTTCTTTCAAAGTTACAGCATCAGGTTAATCCATTAATTTCTTTGCACTATACATTTATTTTCTTACTAAATAATCATTTAGCATATTAACAATATATTCACTACCAAACGGCTGTATTTCCATTCCCTCTTTTAGAACATATTGCATGAATGTAATCTCATATTTCACATCTTCTAGACTGAAAGTGACCTTTTCAAAGAGGAAATTACTAGAATCGCTTTGTGACTCTTCTATCGTATAATATCCTTTTACTCCTTTAACTTCTTTAATTTCTTTAGCATTTATAAAATCAGCATTTAAAGCTATTCCTTCAGTGTCACTAAAAAATGTGGAAAAAATTATAGTTTGTAAATTTCCCGGTCCCTTATCCCATATTTCATGAATTATAAAACCGTTACCGTATTTAATCGGTTCGGCAATCTTATATCTTTTAAACTTAATTGGCATTTTTTCAAAGTAATATAACTCATCAACTTTAGAGCTATTAAGATTTTCTAAAACTTTTATTCTCGAATCATCCTTAAATAGGGTAGAGGATATTATTATTGTTAAAAGAAATATACTAAAACAAATACCTACTTTTAAAGATTTCTTCATCAACCAAACCTCCTAAATTACAAATATATACAATTTAACCACAATAACTCCCAAGGAACAATTAATCAAATTTTATTTTTCTTTTTTGGATATAAACGGTATTTTTATTGTACCAGAAAACAGTTGAAAGTAGGGATTACTATGAAGCATGTAAAATTTTAGTGAGTTTAGTGGTTTTTATTTCTCTATTTCTTCCAAACTTCGCTTCTGCTTCTAGTTCAAATTTAGAACTAAGAAAAGAAGTAGAAAACCCTTCTAGTATGATTATCAATAGTCTTGAAATTGGTGAGAGGCTCTTTGACACAATCTAGAATGATAACACTTTTGGACAACCTTTTTAAGTGCTCCTTTAAAGGATAAGGGACGGACAGGTTACTGGACATGGGGCCTCTATGGACATGATTCGTTAGTTAAATAGGGCTGGCTTAGCCAAACAAGGCTATCATGCCCATTGCTCCATATAAATTTCTCAGATAAAGTTGCAGAAAGTGCTTTAACCTATTTAACTAACTCAACGCCTAACATGGTTTTGGAATCTGCAATAGGTAATGTACAATTTGAGTTTTATACTTCAAAACGTTACAGCTAAATTAAATGATTTCATAAAAAAATATAAGCACCGAAACTTTAAATTTTCGGCGCTTTTCTTTATATAACAATTTAAAACCGCACTTACTTATGATAAGGCTCGGTGTAATCAATATGAAAGTGACAGCATACATCACGAATTCGAATTAGTGCTATCAGCCTACTGAAAAGTGACCTAACACACTATTTTCCAGACAACCCTGTGTTTTTTGACTGAAATATTCACCATTTAGAAAAGTGGTGGACGTTTTTTGAAATGTTGAAAACACTGGATTCAACGCCTTTACACTCACTTTTAAAATGAATAATTTTTCACTGTTTAGAGGGATTTTCGACTTCCTAGGCATATTTTTCAGAAAATATCTTAAAATAGCAAGGAAGCCCTTCCCCCTCATTTTCATTCACTCACTACCCATATCCCCGTGTTTGATTGCTGTTCCATATAAAATACATGCTCGTTAACACCAGCTCTTCCGTATTGGTAGCGTACCTCAACTCGATTATCTGAAATAGGCGAAAGCTTTCGATAAGCTGCCTCTAAAAATAGTTCGCCTAGACGATTTGTTTGGGTGAATGATGTCTTAGAGTCGATAAGTGACTGCGCTAAGTGCCCATCCCCAAAAAGACCATCATATAAAAACAAATCAAAATATTGCTCTGCTGTATACGCGTTTGCTCCCTCTTTTGCAAAATAAATCGACTCTGTATTTTCCTCTGTTGCCAGCCCTACAACCTCACCGTAAATTTTATGCACGGGTGTAATTGTTCCAGCCTGCACCGTTTCACTAGCAGGGAAATGATTGATTAAAAAATATTCTCGGGCATTCAATAGCTGGTCGTATCCACCTACAATTGTGACGCTATTTTCTTCATAATAGTCCAGTATTTCTGACTTAAGCGGCTTGCCATTTACTTTTAGCTGTCCATTCTTCAACACAACGCGATCTCCCGGTACAGCAACCACCTCATAATAGGCATCTGCATATGTTGGCAAATGGCTCGTCGTGTTTGTCATTGTGCGGACAATATCCCCGACCTGATAAACGACACTATCATATAAATTAGCTTTGCGTTCGATTACCGTATGGAAAGTCTTGTCACTTCCTTCTAAAGAAAAGGCCCCTCGATCGACATAGTGCAACCCGTCCACTTTATCAAAATGGGGAAGCTCTGCAAACTTTTCGTAACGAATCGCTGATAGCAGTTGCTTTTTTTGTAAAGCAGAAATTTGCGCTAAATCATCGAGTGGATCATATGGAATTTCAGGTCCTTCATTTGATGAAAGCTGCTCTAGCGGGTTAAACGTAATAAATAGGAATAGCGCTACTACAGCTATCGCTGCTGTTACAAATGGAACTTGCCACGAAGGCTTTTTAACTGGTGCTCGAAAGTTTTCATGTATACGTTGCTTTATCCGTCTTTCCTGCATGGATGTGTCGCCCATCATTTTATCCAGCTTGCGTTTAAAATCGCTCAATTGCTTTCAACCTCCTCTTCCTCAAAAAACTCCTTCAACTGTTGCTTCGCTCGGCGCAGCCGTGTTTTTACCGTATTTTCATTAAGCTGTAAATAATCTGCTATTTCTGCAATCGACTGCTCATCATAATAAAAGAGTATTAATGGCTCACGATATTTTAATGGCAGCTGAAAGAGGTTTTTCTCAAGCTCCACTAGCTGCTCCTGTTCTAGCAACATTTCCTCTGTCCCTTTTGTCGCTGTAAAAATCGTCTCAAATAATACATCTTTTTTATGCTTCCATGAGCGTAAATAATCTTTTGCGCGATTAGCTGTCATTTTAGTTAAATACGTTTTTAATGATGCCTCATGACGAAATTGCCCACTTTTTTGAAAATAGGTAACAAACACTTCCTGTACAATATCTTCGGCTGTCGACCAATTTTTCACGTATAAATAAGCGATGCGCACTAAGTAGCTTGAATGCTCATCAATCACTTGGTCAATATCATTCATTTATCAAACCTCACCCTTTTCTATTGCCATACCATATTGCCATTTATGTAAGTAGTGAATTGCTCGAATGACTTTTTCTCCGTCATTCCAAATCGGCCTACTTCATAGTTTGAAGCATTCATATTGGCATAGCCTTCTTGTGTTGTAAAGGCGATTAATAGCCCTACCTCTTTTGCAGCTGTAATAAAACTTTCATTATAGTGCCCATATGGATATGCTAATGAAATGGCATTTGGTACTTGCTCTATATTTTGCTGCAAATCCCTTATAATTTCTTCCTTTGAACGCTCGAAAGCAATTCCTAAGCCTTCATTAAGTGAATGTAGATCGTGCGTATGTGCCTCAAAATGAAAAACATCTGTTAATTCTGCCAAATCTGTATTCGTGAAAAATTGTAGCGGCCCTTCTGCCTCAAATACTTGTTCCCCGTGTGCTCGATTTGTACGCGAGGAAATAATATGCTGAATCGCTGTAAATCCATGCTGTTGTAAAATAGGATACGCATATTCCTTCGTTGATAACAAACCATCATCAAAGGTAATGAGCACTGCATTTGCCGGTACAACAAGACGCCCTTCCAAATAATCATATAGCTGATTTGCAGTTAATGTTTTAAATTTATTATCCGCCAAATAATCCATCTGCTGTTCAAAGGCTTCCAATGAAATCGTACTTGCTGTCGTTTTCATCAAGCTTTTCGGCAAAATATGATGATATACAAGTACTGGTAGACCTTCATCAAGAGTGACAGCTTGTTTATACACATACCCTAATCGCTCTCCTATTTTGATGATATACCAATCTTTTTCTTCTTGTACGATTGGATAGCGATAACCTTCCTCCAAATGCATGATTATAGCGCTTTGTAAATCTGCTTCACCATAAACTGTTGTTTTTTGTAACGTTTTAATAGCAGCGTTGTGAATTGTGCGGGAATTGTGTGTGTGCCAGGCACTTTTTTTTACCGTGGCATGCTCTTTTGATACAAAGGCTACTACCTTCCCTAATCTTAGCTCGAAATAAGCTTCATCCTCACCGCTAATGGCAAAAGGCTGATTCGCCTCTAATTCACCGATTTTAATGAATGTGGCATCTCTCATATACATCGGCTGACGCTCTTGCAATGTGATAAATTCCCTTTCTTCAATTAGAAGCTCTTGTGCAAACGCCTCCGATTCAAATGAAGTCCATTTCGTATAAATAACAATAATCAATATTATTAAGCCAACAAGTAGCAATCCATTCATATAGATTTTTCTCACTATTTTGCCTCCCTCTATCATTTAAGCAACGTACAGACGGAGAAATTAGAAAATAGTTTCAAAAAATAATAGAAAAATTTTTACGAGCAATTTTATGAATGATTCGGGTAACTGGGTTGTTTTTGGTTTCTCTGATTTATTTGCGACTTCCCATGGTTTATTTGCGGTTTTCCCGTTTTATTTGCGACTTCTCATGATTTATTTGCCATTTCCTTGATTGAGAGTCACTTCCCTTATTGATTCAAATGCTTTCAACAAAACATAGCCAATTATGAACAATTTTCAAACTTTCTGTATAAAGCACTCGTTTTTGGCTACCATAACCTTGACAGAACGGATGCTTTTCCAGCATAATTTGAGTCATAGGCAATAATTATTATAAAAAAGCAATAACTATTAATAATGCGAATCTATGCATGCAAGAAGCTTAGCAGCCGTTGTTATCATTAAGCTTGCTACATATAGACCTTTTGTCTTTTAGCATGTATCTAATGCGTTTCATTTCTCAATTGTCAACGGTTCGTGTAGAATAGTGATTGTAGTTTTTCATAAACAAGGAGGAAATTTATTATGTCATTAATCGGTAAAAAAGTAGAAGCTTTCTCAGCACAAGCTTTCCAAAAAGGTGAATTCATCGACGTATCTTCAGAAAACTTCCAAGGTCAATGGAGCGTTGTATGCTTCTACCCAGCAGACTTCACATTCGTTTGCCCAACTGAATTAGAAGATTTACAAAACCAATATGCAGCATTAAAAGAATTAGGTGTTGAAGTATACTCTGTATCAACTGACACACATTTTACACATAAAGCATGGCACGATTCTTCAGAAGCAATCGGCAAAATTGAGTACATCATGATTGGTGACCCATCTCACAATATTTCTACTATCTTTGACGTATTAGACGAAGAATCAGGTCTTGCAAATCGTGGAACATTCATTATTGATCCAGACGGTATTGTTCAAACAGTAGAAATCAACGCTGACGGTATTGGCCGTGACGCAAGTACTTTAGTAAACAAAATCAAAGCGGCACAATATGTACGCAACAATCCAGGCGAAGTTTGCCCAGCTAAATGGCAAGAAGGCGCTGCTACATTAAAGCCAAGCCTTGAATTAGTAGGTAAAATCTAAGCATACAAGAGGCTGTCTGGAAAGTAGGCTAACACACCACTTTCCAGACAGCTATTATTTTTGTTCAATAGAAGTATAAACCATATTGCTTTCGTTAAGATAATGGCTGCTCACACAATTAAAAGTAGATGATTGGAAGACAGCTTTTTTAACAATGATTTAAACTTCTCTAAAGTTCTTCAAATATATTCAAACAAGGAGTTTTCCCCATGTTATTAGATGCAGATATTAAAGCACAATTAGCCCAATATTTAGAGCTAATGGAAGGCGATATTGTTCTAAAAGTCAGCGCTGGTGATGACAGCGTTTCACGCGATATGCTAGAGCTAGTCAATGAGCTTAAAACAATGTCTTCACGCATTGCTGTAGAAAATGCTACACTTTCACGTACACCTAGCTTTACAGTAGACCGTGCAAATGAAGAAACAGGCATTGTCTTTGCAGGCGTTCCACTTGGTCATGAATTCACTTCACTTGTTTTAGCATTGCTTCAAGTAAGTGGACGTGCACCAAAAGTAGAGCAGGCTGTTATTGATCAAATCAAAGCAATTCAAGGTGAATATCGCTTTGAAACATATATTAGCTTAAGCTGTCATAACTGTCCTGACGTCGTGCAAGCACTTAACATTATGAGCATATTAAACTCTAATATTTCTCATACAATGATTGACGGTGCAGCATTCAAAGAAGAAGTAGAAAGCAAAGACATTATGGCTGTACCAACGGTTTATTTGAATGGTGAGCCATTTGGTAGCGGTCGTATGACATTAGAAGAAATTTTGGGCAAGTTAGGTGGCGGCCCAGATGCTGCTGAATTCGAAAACAAGGAACCGTTCGACGTATTAGTTGTTGGTGGTGGCCCTGCTGGTGCAAGTGCCGCTGTTTATGCCGCACGTAAAGGTATTCGCACAGGTCTTGTAGCAGAGCGCTTCGGCGGTCAAGTAAACGATACATTATCAATCGAAAATATTATTGGTACAACACATACAGAAGGACCACGCGTTGTAGCAGGTCTTGAAGAGCATGTGAAAGACTACCCTGTCGATATTATGAATTTACAACGTGCTACTCGTATAGAAAAGAAAGACTTGGTGGAAGTCGAGCTTGAAAACGGTGCAGTACTAAAAAGTAAAACAGTTATTCTATCAACAGGGGCTCGCTGGCGCAATGTCGGTGTTCCTGGTGAAGCTGAATTCAAAAATAAAGGTGTTGCTTACTGCCCTCACTGTGATGGTCCGTTATTCGCTGGTAAAGATGTAGCGGTAATTGGCGGTGGTAACTCAGGTATCGAGGCTGCGATTGATTTAGCAGGTATCGTAAAAAGCGTAACAGTAATTGAATTTAACGCAGAGTTAAAAGCCGACGAAGTATTACAAAAACGTCTATTTAGCTTACCAAACGTAACCGTTGTGACAAACGCGCAAACGAAGGAAATTACAGGTACTGATAAAGTAAATAGGCTAACATATGTAGAGCGAGAAACTGGCGAAGAACGTCATATCGATGTACAAGGTGTGTTCATTTTAATAGGTCTTGTACCAAACACAGAGTGGTTAGGTGAAGAATTCGAGCGTACACGCTTTGGTGAAATCGTTGTTAATAAACATGGTGCAACAAGCGTACCGGGCATATTCGCTGCAGGTGACTGTACAGACAGCGCCTACAAACAAATTATTATTTCAATGGGGTCAGGCGCAACAGCAGCACTTGGCGCATTTGATTATTTGATTCGTAACTAAGGTCATATCTGAAAAAACAGTAGTGGGACTAGGCGAAAAGATTTTACCCTTTTCACCTAGTCCCTACTTTTCATTTACCCATTATCATTGCATACAAATCGTTCAATGTTACTTTGAAAAATATGAAGTCACTGACAACCTGTTTTTACCCAATGTTAACAAGTTCACAGCATGGACCCATACTTAGTTCGATTCTCTCCCTACCTCACCAATTTAAAACGTTTATTTAATGAAATAGATAGCGTAATGACTAGCATAACTACAATAGAAATTGCTAATAACTTCATCCCTAATACTGTGGACATGTTTACACTACTATAGTAGAAATTGCGCATTTTTGATACAATTTGTCCCACATGAATATAAGATGTCGGATAATTTTCAATCGCCCACTGAAAACCAACGCCTCGGTTGAAATAAAAATATTCCGCAAAAATAACGACAAGCCCAACACCCAGATTAATCATTTCATTTCGTAGTACTATACTGCATAATAATACAACTACAATAATCATTATGAACCATAACACTAATAATTGTAAGCACTTAGCTAAAAATACCCCGAGACTCATTACATCAAAAACCCACATATCATGTGTGAAAATTGGCACCGGAATTTGAAAATGCCCAAAGCCTGCTTGTACACCAATAATTAAGAAGCCAGCTGAAAGTGGAACAAATAAAACAAAGCTCCCAATCAATACGACAACACCTTTAATAATGAGCTTTTTCCAAGCAGCAATCGGAAAGCCTTTTAACAATGTCGGATGTAAACGATCCTTTGTGACAATATCAACTGCCAAGAGCAACACACAAACAATTAGTGTAATTGGTAGCGTTCCCTTCATTAAACGCTCCACTGTTTGCCATGCTGTTCGTTGCTCAAATAAATTAATAGACAACTCATAATCTGCCTTAGCAAATTCACCGTAGCGCTTACCCGATTCTAAATATGCATAAAGCCCATCGTCCTCCGAGTATTCATTGCCATACTTGTAATAGCCAGCAGGGTAAGAAAAATTTTCATTAAAGTAAGTAAAACCGTTCGTCACATAGTACCATTCACTCGTAGCCGCCGCATACTTATGCAAATTGCCACTTTTTAACGCCTCTAACCTATGCAAATCATGCGGATTAACCATTTCAAAAATACTCAACCCTGCCAAAGTAGATCCATGAACAGTTGATAAATCTCTATTACTCATCTCCTGTATAAAAGCATCGCGCGTTAAATACCGCGCCTCAATTTCATCCACATCAATCTTTTCGATTGGATCATAAGCAGGGGCTATTCGAATCGCATAAAAAAGTGCCACAAATAACAACAATGCATAAATTGCTATATTCTTTCTATTTTTAAAAAACTGCATTAACTCAAATTTGAAATATGCCCACATTATATTCCCTCCTATACTCTCGTAATTTTCCCTGTAGAAAAATAGAATCAAGGTGCTTATTTGAGCACTTTTTAGGCTTATTTGAGCGTTTTTCCTTCCTATTTGATCACTTCGATCGAAAAAGCTATCTAAAAATGGGCTCATGCACCACTTCTTAGATAGCTCCTTTTTATTCACCCATAATACATCGCATACAAATCATTCAATGTCACTTTGCCAAATGTGAAATCATTAATGCCTAATTCTGCTAGGTGAATAGCCATTTCCCCTAGTGTTTCAGCGTCTTTTTTATCCAATGTTAGCAACGTCATATCGTTGACTAATGTTTGAACTTTCAACTTTGGATAGCTCGTTTGGAAGGTTGCTTTCATATCGTCAGACATATTTCTCACACGTACCGTTGTCATTGTGGAGCCGCTAAAGCCTTCCACAATATCATCGACACCAATTAATTTACCATCTTTAAATAAAAAGATACGGTCTGCGTATTTCTCTAAATTGTCGAGCAAATGCGAGGCGATAATAATCATTTTGCCCTCTGCCTTTTTCTCCATCAGCACGCCTGAAATAATTTCTACATTAATTGGATCAAGCCCATTCATTACTTCATCCATTAGCATAATTTCCGTATTGGCAACAATTTGCATCGCGAAGCAGAGGCGTTGGCGCATCCCCAATGAATATGTCCCTGCCTTTTTATTGACATAATGCCCCATATTCAAGGCTGCAATCGTTGTATCGATTAGTTTTGGGTCAGATTTCCACATTGTGCAATATATTTTCAAATGATCGCGCCCACTTAAATGATTGTATAAATCACTTTGGTCAGGCATCATCGAAATCAATTGATGGATTTTCACTTCATTTGCCTTACTTGAATAAGTTAAGCCATTTTTAAACAGCACTTTCCCACTATTTGGTGCTGCATAATTCATCATGACATTCATTAATGTTGATTTCCCTGTTCCATTCGGTGCAACAAGCCCGATAACCTCACCTTGCTGAAATGTTTCACTAATATCATTTAATACTTTTTTCTCACCAAAGCTAAGCTGAATATTTTGTAATTCAATCAATCTTATTCCCCTCCTACTTCACCAATTTAAAGCGCTTATTTAACGAGATGCATAAGGTGATAATAAGCGTAATAACAATATAAATTGCTAATAACTTCATCCCTAGCTGTGCTGACATGTCGTCGCTGTTATAATAGAAATTTCGTATTTTCGATACTACTTGTCCAATTTGCATATACGATGTTGGATAATTTTCGATATCCCATAAGAAACCGATTCCACGATTAAAGTAGAAATACTCTGCAAAAATAATGACGAGACCTGTCCCTAAATTAATCACCTCGTTGCGCAGCAAGACACTCAGTAGCAACACAACCGTAATAATCGCCATAAACCATAGTAATAATAGCTGGATACACTGTCCTAAAAAGTTGCCTAAAGATATTACTGTAAATATCCCCTGTTGCTGCTGCACTTTATAATCTACAATATATTGCGGCACTGGGATATTCAGATTACCAAAGCCAAATTGCATACCTACGATAAAGAAGCCGATTGCTAATGGCACAAATAACACAAGGCTGCCAATGAAAGCGACAAAGCCTTTTATCAATAGCTTTTTCCAGTCAGCAATTGGAAAACCTCGAAGTAATGTTGGATGTAGACGGTCCTTTGTGACAATATCTACCGCTAAAAGCAAGGCACAAGCGATCAAAACAATTGGCAATATACTTTTCATTAAACGCTCCACCGTTTGCCATGCTGTACGTTGCTCGAATAAATTAATTGACAAGGAATAGTCCGCTTCCGCATACTTCTCATAGCGTTCCCCTGCCTCTACATAGGCATAAGAGGCATCTTCATCCGCATATTGACTCCCATATGTATAGTAGCGAGGGTTATAAAAAAGATTGCCACTATAGTACGTGTAAGCATTTGTAACATAGTACCACATACTCGTTGCAGCTGCGTATTTTTGCAAATCATTCGTTTCTAATGCTTCTAATCGCTCTGCATCTAACGGATTGATTTCATGGAACATTCGCAACGCCTCTGTAACTGCAGGATGCGCGAATCTCAAATTTCTCCCTGCCATCTGGTCAATAAACGCTTGTCTCGTTAAATAGCGTGCCTCAATTTCATCGACATCTACCTGCTCGATTGGATCATAGGTGGGTGCTATTTTTATTGTGTAAAATAATGTTGCGAATAATAGCAACACATAAATTGCAATATTTTTCTTATTCTTAAAAAATTGCACAAGCTCAAATTTAAAATATGCCCACATCGTAATTCCCCCTTATGCTCTCGCTATTTTCCCTGTAGAAAAGAATGTTTTAATAACTAACAGCATCAATACGATGCAAACAAGCAAGATTATTAACCCCATCGTCATCGTTATATCTACAGGTGTAGCAAGCTCTAAAGGATAACCACTCAAAATCTTGTTAAAATTCAAAAAATTAAATGGGTTATAAGGCATAAAGCTAATCATTGATGAAAATACTTCTGGTAAAAAGAATAAAATACTTTGCACAAATAATGTTAAATACATATTTTTCAATAGCACATTTAATATAATTGACAGCAACATTGCAAAAACTGCAATAACAATCATATAGCCAATGCTAATAGCTACATAATGGATTGTTGAATAAATTGAAGGTTCTCCTACATAAACAGCGATTGGATAGTTTGCATCCCCAGCCCCATTCAGAAATAATAACGGCATAGCGCATGCGAAGACAACTACAATAAACGCAACGATGTACAAAAAGTGCGTAACACATTTCGTCAATATGTATTGATCAAAACGGATCGGATAACCTTTAATTAAGCTCGAGTGCTCAAAATCATCCAGTAAAATAGAACTTGTATAAAAGCTAATAAACACATACCAGCCAGCCCCTACAATACTAAAGAAAAACAACAAGAACGGAAATAACTCCAATGGATTTGGTGCTATCGCCTGCTTCGATTCTAGTAAATGTGTAAAATACATATGGTTCAATGTATTTTTGATACGTGATGGCATTAACGATGCTACTTTATCGTAATCCTCTAAATCAAAGGCTTTTGCACGTAGCTCTGCGATTTCTATAGAAGTTTTATAATAAATATCATCCTTTTTCATCTTTAATGCTGCAATTTGCAAGGCAACAGCAATTTTCTGCTTGTTCAAATTTTTATACAAGTCACTGCCATCCCCATCATCTGAGGCATCTACTACTTGGAATTTCGTCAGTGCTGCCTGTGCGGAATAGAAGTCCCCCGTCCTTTCAACAATTTGATTACCTGCAGATTGCGATTTAATATAAAACATCATACCTACTGTAATCAGCGCAACAATTAACAATAAAAACAAATTTTTTCGATTAGTTAACTCAATTTTAAGCCCCACTTTTAATGAACGAATCATTTCATCTTACCCCTCCCGCAACTATTATACAGTAAAATTGGATGCATATGGTATATGATTTTATAACAGCATAAAGTTTTTTGTAAAAAAGAGCGGCACTTTCAGGGCGCTTTTCGGGCTTAATCGAGCGCTTTCTCGCACTATTTGATCACTTCCATTAAAAAAGCCTATCTAAAAGTAGTACAATGCACCACTTTTAAATAGCTTCTTCTTCCATATTAAATTAGAACGGAAACAATAACGGAATGGCAATCATCATCACGATAAACATAATGATTTGTAACGGTACACCTACTCGCACAAAATCCATAAACTTATAGCCACCCGCCGTTAATACGAGCGAGTTTGTTGGTGAAGCAATCGGCGTAGCGAAAGCCATACCTGCTGCGGCCGCCACTGCAATCATAAAGGTATATGGATTAGCATCCATTGTCATTGCCGCTGTCATCGCAATTGGCGCGAATAGCACAGCCGTTGCTGTATTGCTGACAAACTGACCAAATACAACAGTCAATAAATAAATACCTACTAATACGCCATACGGTCCATACTCGCCGAGCACTCGAATAATGGCATCGGAAATAATGACCATACCACCTGTTTTTTGTAGAGCCGTTGCCATTGGCAGCATTGCTGCAACAAGCACAATGCTCTCAAAATTCATTTTACTGTACGCGTCATCCATATTGCGCAAGCAACCTGTAATAATCATTAAAATAGCGCCAATTAAAACAGAAATAACCGCATCAAACACTTCAAACACCATCAAGCCAACCATTAATGCCATGATGGCTCCAGCAATTGGTGCTTTTCCTGTAGCAGCTGCCACGCTTGCATGCTCACGTGGCTGTCCGACAACGACAACATCTTGCGTCTCACGCGATAACAAATCGATTTCTTCCCATGTCCCTTGTACTAAAATAGCATCACCAAAACGTAGCTTTTGCTCTGCCATATCTTGTAGGATATAATCCCCTTTACGATTGATGCCGATAATATTTAAGTTATATTTTTTACGGAAGCCCATTTTACTTACGGTTTCACCAATTAAACTGGACTGTGGTGTTAGTAGCACTTCCGCAACACCGATTTTTTTCGAAATCAGCTCTTCTACATGCTCATCTGTTGTATAATCAATAGCTAAACTATAATCAGTAGCAAAACGCTCTACATCATCTTGCGCTCCTTGTACGTAAAGCACATCATTTGGACGAATAACACTTGTCGGCCCTGCCATTTCCTGATATGTCATTGGCAACAAATTCATCCCCTCTGTTGCACGACGCTGGATTTTCATAATAAAAATATGATAGTTTGCAGGTAGCTTTAACTCTGCTAGCCCCTGCCCAATAACAGTAGAATCTTCTGGTACATTCACGCAAAATAGCTTATCGTGCAAATCATATTCCTGCACAATTTTTTTAGGTGATAGCTTGTATCCTGCATTCGTTTGCAAACGTTTCTTATCATTCGGCAATAGCTTATTGCGAATCAACACTAAATAAATAATTGCTGTAATTGTAGCAATTATACCAATCGGCGTAATCGTAAAGAAGCCTAGCTTCGCAAAGCCATTTTCGACTAAAATTTGCGACACAATTAAGTTCGGTGGCGATGCTATTAATGTCATAAGCCCCGACATGCTCGCTATATAAGACAATGGCATTAAAAACTTAGATGGGCTAGCCTGTATACTCATTGCCACGCTTACTACGATTGGTAGCATTAAGGCTACCGTACCCGTATTGCTCATAAATGCCCCAACTGTTGCCACGATGACGAGCAGCAGTATAAACAATTTCAGCTCGCTCTCTCCCGACCATTTCAATAATAAATTTCCTGCCATTCCTGCAAGCCCCGTGCGCAAAATACCTGCACCAACGACAAATAACCCAGCAATCATAATAACAACTGAATTTGAGAAACCTGCAAGTGCCTCAGGAGGCGTCAAAATACCACATACTACAAAAGCTAGCAATGCCAACATGGCTACTAAATCTGCCCGAAAGCGATTCGTGACAAATAAAACTATTGTCATAATTAAAATAATAAATGTTAATGTTAGTTGCATAAATTGCGACTCCTTCTCGCTATAGTCACCTTCTATTGTATAAGAAACAAATGAAAAGGTCGCCTATAGTTACAATATTCCTACAAAATGTCATAAAGTGAACCTTCAATCAGTGGGGTGTTCCTCATCTCCACGAAACACCGCTAAGAGTGTTACAGCCTATTCATATGGGATAAATCTAGATTTTCTTCTCTTTTTCAATTAGTATAGACCATTTTCAATCACTATAGCACTTAAAGTATATCTAAACACTTATCGTTCATGCCTTAGCAATTTTTTCAAACTCACATATAAAAACATTGCTATGACCACATTCCTCCTTTTTAAAATTCGAGTTACAGTATCCCACACTTCAAATCAAAGAATTTTCTGAACAAACCACAAATTACTTAAATAGAATTATTATAATTTAGTAGCAATTATGATGTAGATTTGGTATAGTTATAGACGAAAGGTTTTTAAAATATATTTAGGAGGTCTATTCACTATGACAATGGATAAACAACGCCGATTTACAACAGCTGGTGGTGCACCAGTAGTAAGCAACCATGACTCAATGTCTGCAGGGGCACGTGGTCCACTATTATTACAAGACGTTTGGTTAATTGAAAAACTAGCAAACTTTAACCGTGAATTAATTCCTGAGCGCCGTATGCATGCAAAAGGCTCTGGTGCATTTGGGACATTTACTGTAACTCACGATATTACTAAATATACAAAAGCAAAAATCTTCTCTGAAGTAGGGAAGAAAACAGAAATGTTCGCGCGTTTCTCAACAGTAGCTGGTGAGCGTGGCGCAGCAGATGCTGAGCGCGATATTCGCGGCTTTGCTTTAAAATTCTATACAGAGGAAGGAAACTGGGATTTGGTTGGTAACAACACACCTGTATTCTTCTTCCGTGACCCGTTACATTTTACAGACTTAAATCACGTTGTAAAACGTGACCCACGTACAAATATGCATAATGCGAATTCGAACTGGGATTTCTGGACTTCATTGCCTGAAGCATTACATCAAGTAACAATCGTTATGTCTGACCGTGGTATTCCTAAGGGCTACCGTCATATGCATGGTTTCGGCTCTCACACATATGCGATGATTAATGAGGATAACGAGCGCGTATGGGTAAAATTCCATTTCCGTACAGAGCAAGGCATTGAAAACTTAACAGGTGCACAAGCTTCTGAAATTATTGGTAATGACCGCGAATCTTCACAACGTGACTTATATGAGGCAATCGAGCGTGGAGAGTTCCCTAAATGGAAAACGTACATTCAAGTAATGACAGAGAAGGAAGCACGTAAATTACCATACAACCCATTCGATTTAACAAAAGTTTGGTATAAAGGTGACTTCCCATTAATTCCTGTTGGTGAATTCGAATTAAACCGCAACCCTGACAACTACTTTGCAGAGGTAGAACAAGCGGCATTCGCACCATCGAATATTGTTCCTGGTTTAAGCTTTTCACCAGACAAAATGCTACAAGCACGTATTTTTGCATACGCAGATGCACAGCGTTACCGTCTAGGTGTGAACCATTATCAGCTACCTGTAAACGCACCAAAATGCCCATTCCGCACATTCCATCGCGATGGCGCAATGCGCTTTGATGGCAACTTAGGTTCAACATTAGGCTATGAGCCTAACAGCTATGGTGAGTGGGAACACAACACAGAGCTAGCAGAACCACATTTAGCGCTTGAAGGTGGGGCAGGTATTCACGACTTCCGTCAAGATGATAATCACTACTTTGAGCAACCAGGTAAACTATTCCGCCTTATGTCGGCTGAGCAACAACAACGTTTATTCGAAACAACAGCAGCTGAAATGGCACCTGTTGAAGAATTTATTAAACGCCGCCATATTTTACACTGCTACTTAGCTGACCCAGCATATGGTGAAGGTGTAGCAAAAGCTATGGGCTTAACATTAGATGGTATGGATTTAACAAACCCATATACAAAATAAAATGCTAAAACAACGATAGAGAAAGCAGAGCTGTTGCTCGCTTTCCCTATCGTTTTTATCTTTCTGACAGTAGCACTTTTTTCATATACTATTTATACTATGACATGTTCATAAAATTCTTCTGAGGTGAAACAATGAGTTATTTATTTTTATTAGGGGCAATTATTTGTGAGGTCATTGGCAGCTCCCTATTGAAGGTGACGGAGAGATTTAGCAAATTAATACCGACAATTGGTATGCTTATCAGTTACGGTGCAGCCTTTTATCTATTAGCTTTAGCACTACATGAGTTACCGTTAGGCTTTTCCTATGCAATTTGGTCTGGCCTAGGCACTGCTCTAACAGCCATCGTTGGCGTCATTATTTATAAGGAAATCGTAAATCTTACTAAAATACTCGGCCTTTTGCTTATTATTGCAGGTGTCGTTGTCTTAAATATAGCTATATAAGGAGCTTACTCTATGTTAAAAGGTTATTTATTTTTAAGCATTTCTATTATTTGTGAGGTAGTTGCGACAATTATGTTGAAGTTTTCACAAGGCTTCACACAGCTAGCACCTACGCTTATTGTCGCCATTGGTTATATACTCGCTTTTTATTTTTTATCACACTGCCTGCAATATTTGCCATTAAGCCTAGCTTATGCGATTTGGTCTGGCTTAGGTACAATCGCTACAGTTATAATCGGCATTATTTTATGGCAAGAAAAATTCACATGGTTAACAGCATTTGGCATTTTATTAATTATTGGCGGTGTTGTTTTATTGAACTTCTCGAACAATCCTGAACGCAAAAAATCAGCCCTCACGTAACGAAGCGAGAGCTGATTTTCTAAGCGAATAATATTTGTGACATATAAATAACAACAGTTACTGTCAAACAGCTAACAATCGTTGAAAATAACACGGTTTGTGCAGCCGTATCCGATTCCACATCATATTCAAGCGCTAAGCTAGAACTATTGCGCGATGTTGGAAAGGCACTTGCAATAAAGAGCGATTGTGCGACGACACCGTCTAGCCCAAGTCCAAATATAACGAGCAACGCAAGAACAGGGCCTGCAATCAAACGCGTAAAGTAGCTAATGAAAATCACTTTGTTAAACATCGCACGCATTTCAATTTGAGAGATTTGTGCACCAAGTGTAAATCAATTACGCCACGGCGTAATTGCGTCGGGATGTGGCGTTTTTAGACTGAGTTCTTCTTTCTCAGTAGGGAGTTTGGCACTC
>NZ_PYWN01000094.1 GCF_003049505.1 Metasolibacillus meyeri | reverse complement strand
AGATGTGTATAAGAGACAGATATAATCCATTAGCTTTTTGATTTTCTCTTTTCATCATCTAATTCCTATCTTTGTAACAAGTATTCTTATTACGCTAAGTATTTCTCTAGTTTTTTACTAGGTATAGCTAATAATCTCATATTTAATTTTCAAGTTTGGTGCTGTGTAGCACTACACAAACGGTTTCCTACAAAATACAAAAACCTTGAAACCAAATATACTAAGGTTTCAAGGTTTTTCATGTGTCAGTCAAAAACGTCCCCAGTAGGATTCGAACCTACGACCGCGAGCTTAGAAGGCCCGTGCTCTATCCAGCTGAGCTATGGAGACAGTTGCTTTAATAACGCAATTGGTATTAAAGACAATATTTATTATATGAATAAAACGTCATAAAGTCAACACAATTTTTTAAAATTATTAACAAGCAAATTGTAGTGTTTCAAATAGCTCACCTTGACGGGTAAAGCACTCGACTTTGTATGCCTTATCTTCCACTGTGATAACGACATAGCTTTGCTCTCGTCGACCTCGTGGCATTAGGAGGCTACCTGGATTAATAAATAGAATACCATCAATCATTTCTGCCCCAAGTAAATGGGAATGACCGAAGCAGCAAATATTCGCGCCAATTTCTTTAACGCGGTACGATAGTGGTAGTAAGGATGATTTAACTTGAAATAAGTGTCCATGTGTAATGTAAATTTTCACATCACCTTGCGATACCACTTCCTCGTCTGGGAAACGATTGTCTGTATAATCGCAATTGCCGCGCACGCGGACTACATTTGCCAAATGTGGGTGGTCATATGATAGCTCACTATCACCACAGTGAATAAGTAAATCACTATTCTCCTGTTGCTCTCGCACAAGACGAATGACTTCTGCATCGCCATGTGTGTCGCTCATTACTACTATTTTCATACTTACTGCCTCCTTTTCATTCCATTTAAATTAATGTCGGAAGTACGTCTGCTAATTTGCGAATGGCATTGCCGCGATGTGAAATCGCGCCTTTTTCCTCTGGAGAAAGCTCAGCCATTGCACGCTGTAACTGTGGTACATAAAAAATTGGGTCATAGCCAAAGCCATTTGTACCGCGCTTTTCTTCTAAAATAACACCTTCACAAGTGCCAAACACCGTATATGTTTCCAACTGTGGACCTGCTACTGCAAGGGCACAGCAAAAGCGTGCTGTACGTTGTTCTTCAGGTACACCTTGAAGCTTTTCTAACACTTTTACGATATTTGCCTCATCATCATGGTCACCTGCATAACGAGCTGAATAGACGCCTGGCTCGCCGTTTAATGCGTCGATGGCTAAACCGCTATCATCTGCAATCACAAGCATTTGTAATGCCTCCGCTAATGCCTCTGCCTTCAATACAGCATTTGCCTCAAACGTCGTACCCGTTTCTTCAATTTCCATATTAGGTGCAACGTCAAACATTGTGACAACTTCATAGCCAAGCGGTGTGAATAACGCTTCAAAATCCTTTGCTTTGCCTTTATTTTTCGTTGCGATTACTACTTGCTTCGTCATATGTGCTTACGCTTCCTTTCTCGTCTCAATCAGTGCTGCAATCGTGCCTAATGCTTCTTTTTGATGTGCAATCAGCTCTTGAATACCTGCTTCACCTAGCGCTAATAGTTCATTTAATTCTTGTCGAGAAAACGTGGCTTCCTCGCCTGTACCTTGTACCTCGACAAAGCGCCCTTCACCAGTCATGACAATATTCATGTCCACTAGTGCTGCAACGTCTTCCACATAGTTTAAGTCTACTACAGCGCCAACCTCTTCGACAATGCCAACGCTTGTTGCAGCTAAGTAGTCAATAATAGGGAAAGTTTCAAACGGCTTTTCTTCACCTAGCTTCGCAATCGCTTGTGCCATTGCCACAAAAGCACCCGTAATTGATGCTGTACGTGTACCACCATCCGCTTGAATGACATCACAATCAATCCACACCGTTTTTTCACCTAGCGCTTGTAAATCGACAACAGCACGCAATGCACGCCCGATTAAGCGCTGGATTTCCATCGTACGACCATTTATCTTACCGCGTGCTGATTCACGCTGTGTGCGTTGTGCTGTGGCTCTAGGCAGCATCGAATATTCAGCCGTAATCCAGCCTTTGCCTTGTCCTCTTAAAAAGCCTGGCACTTTCTCCTCTATCGTCGCTGTGCAGATGACCTTTGTGTTCCCTACTGTAATAAGGACAGAGCCTTCTGGATGCATTAAGTAATTCGTATCAATATGGATTGGGCGCAGTTCATGTACCGCCCTTTCATCATGTCTAATCATGAAAATCCTCCTTTTTATTCGCGCACTAATCTTACCATATATTATGTACTCAAAAAAGTGGTAAGTAGTGAACCGTAAAAAGCTATCTGAAAAGTGGGTTGTTCCCCCTCTTTTCAGATAGCCTAATTAAAATGTAATTCGCTCGATGTTTAAATTTTGTTGCCCTAGCCATCTTTCAGCTATTGCGCGGAAAATAGGTACAGAGCCTGATGTAAAAAAAACATGCTGTGGTGCTATATCATTTGTACGCAATTGATTTTGATAAGATAAAAACTCCAGTACATGACAAGCGGTTTCTTCTGCTGATGATACGACATGTACGCCCCCTCCTACAGCAGCTTCAATTTGCTTTTGTATAATAGGGTAATGTGTACAACCTAAAATGACTGTATCAAAGCTTACATCCTTAAGCGTTTTTAAAGCCTCTGCTACTAAATCATAAGAAAATTGTCCTTCATATTCGCCACTTTCCACAAGTGGCACAAATGTAGGACAGGCAAGCGGTATCACTTTCACTTTCGTTGATAGTGAATACAATGCCTTTTCGTATGCAGCACTTTTAATTGTACCCTTTGTAGCAAGTACAACTACCTCATTGCGCTTCGTTTTTTTCGTTGCCGCACGTGCACCTGCATTGATGACGCCGATAACAGGTATCGCCATTTTTTTTTGCAAGCTTTCCAAAGTAACCGCTGTTGCGGTATTACAAGCAACAACTAACATTTTAATATTCATTTTTTCTAAAGTTTTTGCCATTTGCCATGTAAATTGGCGCACTTCTTGCTCCGTCCGTGGTCCATATGGGCATCTAGCAGTATCACCAATATAGTATATGATTTCATTCGGGAGCAGCTTCATTATCGCCTTTGCGACCGTTAGCCCACCAACCCCCGAATCAATTACACCTATAGGGGCATCCATATAAACCGCCTCAATCCTATTTCATTTGTACATGTAGTTTTCTTAATAGTCGCACTAAATCTGTCGCTTCTTCCACATCGAAATCATCCATAATGTTACGTAAATAATGGCGACGTTGTTCAATCACTTCTTGAATAATTCGCTCTCCTTCAGGCAGTAAATGAATGCGCACAACACGACGATCCTGTTCATCACGTACACGTTGCACAAGCTGGGATTTCTCCATTCGATCCACTAAATCTGTTGTTGTACTAAAAGCTAAATACATTTTAGTTGATAAATCACCAATCGTCATATCGCCTGCTTCTCCCAACCATTGTAGCGCTACAAACTGTGGAGGTGTTATTGTATAGTTACTTAAAATTTCACGACCTTTTTGTTTAACTAAGTGTGAAATAAAGCGTAGTTCCTTTTCTATAATCGCTATAGAGTCAACACTATGTTTTTCATTATTATGCATATTACAAAATCACTCCTAACAACAATTCATAGCTCTATTTTGAGGTTTTTTTAAGAAAATAGCAAGCTCACGTTCCATTTAACTTTAATTCTTGAAGTCGTAACAATTCGATTAATGCTTGCGTCCTGCTTGAAACACCTAATTTTTGTATCGTATTGGAAATATGATTGCGAACGGTTTTTTCGCTAATAGCCAATTTTTCCGAAATTTCTTTTGTCGAGTAGTCTTCGATTAATAGTTGGAATATTTCACGCTCTCGTTTTGTTAATAATAAGCGCGACTGTGAGTTCCCCATATTATACACCCTCCTATCCTGTTCTTTGTAAAATATGTGAATAGGAGCATTACGGTGAGGGCGATTTCACTACTTTGTTTGCATTAGTTGCTTTGTCTGCTCTGACCACGCTTGGGCTTTACCTGTTTGACGATTTATTTGCACGATTGTACCGCGTCCTGTAAACACAGGTAAATTCTTTTCATTTTTTGCAAGATAGTGAACATCAACCGAGCTAGCGCCTATTTTTGCAGCTTTTACAAAGATGCGTAATTGTTCATCAAAAAATACTTGCTGCAAAAAATCGCATTGTAAATCGGCTACCACAGGAATTGTTTCACTGTTTGGCGATGTCCAATCTGCCATTAAGCCGAGCGATTTTAAATATTCGATACGAGCCATTTCAAAATAAGTAAATGGCACTGTATTGTTTAAATGGCCATACATATCTGTTTCGCTAAAACGTACTTTCACATCTACCGAAAATTTAAATTCTTCCATCCACTGTTCTGTATTATCAATATATGCTGCACGCATAAAAAATCCCCCTTGCCATTTCTTTTGTCATTGTAAAATGAATACTTATTCATTATAACATAATAATCAATTATTTTTAGCACCGCAACTAGGTGTTGACAGACTAAATGGCACATTGTGTTACGCTATATTTTTGTTGAAGACTAAACACAGTTGATTTCCGTTGTGAGGGACCCTTTTCACGGACATGGGCTTCAACTAAATTTTTCATCCACTCCAATCAACTAGAGAAGGCATTTACTCAATAAAATACATGCTATTCAAAAGTGAACCTATTAGAATTAAAAAAATGAATCTATTTTATTATAGAGACACCATTGACGATGAAAGGCACTCAAAATAAAATGCCTACTTTCTAAAAAAAGACAGTAAAATGGATTGACAATCAGCTACACATATTTTGAGTAATCTTTTTATATGGTATTTTTAGCTTTCTCTAAAAAGATAAGCAACTAGCATATCAATCTATTTAAAAGACCACAGCTTTTGGTAGTGACTTATTTTCATAAAACACAAAAAAGCTGCGTGTAAAAGACATGCTTTACACGCAGCTCCTTAACTATATGATTAGTCTACCATATGGTCAGAACCGAAGAAGTTCTTGAACATTTGAACAGTCGCAGCACGGTTAAGTGAAGCGATTGAAGTAGTTAAAGGAATCCCTTTTGGACATGCAGCTACACAGTTTTGTGAGTTACCGCAGTTTGCTAAACCACCGTCGCCCATAATTGCAGCTAAACGCTCGTCTTTATTCATCGCACCTGTTGGGTGTGTGTTGAATAAACGAACTTGTGATAATGGTGCTGGTCCGATAAACGAAGCCTTTTCAGATACGTTTGGACATGCTTCCATACATACACCACATGTCATACATTTTGATAATTCGTAAGCCCATTGACGTTTGCGCTCTGGCATACGTGGACCTTCGCCTAAATCGTACGTACCGTCAATCGGAACCCATGCTTTTACCTTTTTCAAGGCGTTGAACATGCGGCTACGGTCAACTTGTAAGTCACGTACAACTGGGAAAGTTTTCATTGGCTCTAAGCGAATCGGTTGTGCTAATTTATCCACTAATGCTGAGCAAGATTGCTGTGGGCGACCGTTAATCACCATCGAACATGCACCACAAACTTCCTCTAAACAGTTCATATCCCAAGTAACAGGTGTTGTCGTTTTGCCATCAGCTGTCACAGGGTATTTTTGAATATGCATTAAAGCTGAAATTACGTTCATACCTGGACGGTAAGGTACGCTAAATTTCTCTTCACGTGTTTGACCATTTTCCGTATCTTGACGGACAATAATCAGTTCAACCGTTTTGCCAGTGTTTACTGCTTCCATGATTAATTATCCCCTTTCGAAGAATAGTCGCGTTTACGTGGCGGAATTAATGAAACGTCAACTTCTTGATAAGAAATAATTGGCTCACCAGTAGCTGGGTCAAATTTCGCCATTGTTGTTTTTAAGAAGTTCTCATCGTCACGGTTCGGGAAATCAGGTTTATAGTGAGCACCACGTGATTCATTACGCAGCAACGCACCTTTTGTCATCACTTTTGCAAGATACAGCATATTCTTTAACTGACGCGTAAAGTGAGCGCCTTGGTTTGACCATTTTTGTGTATCATAAATATTGATATTTTCCCAACGTTGTTGAAGCTCTGTTAATTTCTCGTACGTTTTTTCTAAGCGATCGTTATGACGTACAACTGTCATGTTGTCAGTCATCCACTCACCAAGCTCTTTATGCAATAAGTATGCGTTTTCACTACCATCCATTTTCAGGATTTCTTCCCACTTCTCTGTCTCTTCTTTCACGCGTACATCAAAAATAGACTCTGGTAAGTCTTCTGCATGCTTTTTAAGACCTTTTACATATTCTACAGCGTTCGGTCCTGCAACCATACCACCGTAAATTGCTGATAATAATGAGTTCGCACCTAGACGGTTTGCACCATGCTGTGAGAAATCACATTCACCAGCCGCAAATAAGCCAGGAATTTCTGTCATTTGATCGTAGTCAACCCATAAGCCACCCATTGAGTAGTGAACTGCTGGGAAGATTTTCATTGGTAATTTACGTGGGTCATCCCCTACGAATTTCTCATAAATTTCAATGATACCACCAAGTTTAACATCTAATTCATGTGGATCCTTATGAGAAAGGTCTAAATACACCATGTTTTCGCCGTTAATACCAAGTTTTTGGTTAACGCAAACATCAAAAATTTCACGTGTTGCAATATCACGTGGTACTAAGTTACCGTAAGCTGGGTATTTTTCTTCTAAGAAGTACCAAGGCTTACCATCTTTATAAGTCCAAACTCGTCCACCTTCACCACGAGCTGATTCAGACATTAGGCGGTTTTTATCATCGCCAGGAATCGCCGTTGGATGGATTTGAATAAATTCACCATTGGCATAAGAAGCACCTTGTTGGTAGACGATAGAAGCCGCAGAGCCTGTGTTAATAACAGAGTTTGTTGTTTTACCGAAGATAATACCAGGACCACCCGTCGCCATAATAACAGCATCACCGCGGAATGCACGAATTTCTTCTTTTACTAAATCTTGCGCTACGATACCGCGACATACGCCCTCGTCATCAAGCACAGCACCAAGGAATTCCCAGTGCTCATATTTCGTTACTAAACCAGCTACTTCGTGTGCACGAACTTGCTCGTCTAATGCATAAAGTAATTGTTGACCTGTCGTTGCACCAGAGAATGCTGTACGGTGCATCAATGTACCACCGAAACGACGGAAGTCAAGTAAACCTTCTGGTGTACGGTTGAACATTACACCCATACGGTCCATTAAATGAATAATACCAGGCGCTGCATCACACATCGCTTTTACTGGTGGTTGATTTGCTAAAAAGTCCCCACCATATACTGTATCGTCAAAGTGAATCCAAGGAGAATCCCCTTCACCTTTCGTATTTACCGCACCATTAATTCCGCCCTGCGCACAAACAGAGTGTGAGCGTTTAACTGGAACTAATGAGAATAATTCAACTTGAGTGCCTACTTCGGCTGCTTTAATCGTTGCCATTAAGCCGGCTAAGCCGCCACCAACAACGATGATTTTGCTTTTTGCCATGATTTCTTCTCACTCCTCTTTCTATAGCTAAAACTTCTCTCTTAAACGAATGCTAGGATAGCTGCTACACCCATAATGCTTAGAATAGCAAAAATAACCATCGTTACATATGTTGCAATTTGCTGTGATTTTGGAGATTGTATAATACCCCAGCTCACTAAGAATGACCAAATGCCGTTCGCTAAGTGGAATGTTGCAGATAAAATCCCCACTATGTAGAAGCCAAGCATCCACGGTGATGCAACGATTTGTTCCATCATATCAAAGTTCACTTCAGTACCAAGCGCTTTTTGAATACGCGTTTGGAACATATGCCATGCAATGAATACAACTAGGAAAATACCTGTCATACGTTGAATGCGGAATGCCCAGTTACGGAACGTGCTAAAGCGTGAAGTATTATTTGTTGCTGTAAATGCAATATACACTCCGTAGAAAGCATGGAACATTAATGGAATATAAATAATGATCCATTCCATAGCTAATAATAGTGCATGTGGAACTAACTCCATCATTCCAGTTGCGCTATTGTAAGTTTCTTCACCACCAACTGCAGTGAAGTTCAAAGATAAGTGGAACACCAAGAACAGACCTACTGGAATAATCCCTAATAGAGAATGTAAACGGCGCCATAAAAACTCACGATCTTTTGACAAGACTGTTACCCCCCTTAGTACTTATAAATACGCAAATCAAGTCGTCACGAAATTGTAAACGTTGTCCATTGACTGCGCATTTCATCATGGTACAATATTATGACATGTCCATTGTACTCTCAACCTATTAGAGCGTCAAGGTCGCTAGCAATAATTCCTTTCTCTCACTAAGTGTTTTTTTTGCTGGTTTATGTACCTTTTTGTTGCGTATTGTCGTTTTTTTGCACAATTCAAATGAATATAAGAAATTTTAGAAAGAGGTTTTTGTTGATGGAAACCGGTAATACAAAGACGATTCCAACGTTTGGCTATGAAATACTACGCGATTATGTGCTATCCTCCATTCTAGGAAAACACGAGGGAGATGTACTTTATTGGTCAGGCAAGGAAATCGCACGAAAATTCCCACTTTTTTCAATGGAGGAAGCATCCACTTTTTTCAAAGAAGCTGGCTGGGGCACATTGACTTTGGAAAAAGAAACAAAAGACAGCCGTACATATATTTTGACTGGTGATCCAGCTATTTTAAAGTTTGATAGCCGTTGCTTCCGTCTTGAAGCAGGCTTCTTGGCACAGCAATTACAGCATCAAATTGGCTACTTAACAGAATGCTATGATGAAACAAATAGCAAAAAGCAGTATGTTCAATTTCATTTAAAAACAGATTTGAAGGAAAAAATATAAAATGAGGGGCTTGTTTGAAAAGGTATTGCCTTTTTAAACAAGCCCCTTATTTTGGTTGGGCGATTTTCGACGTTCGCTGGGCGAATCGTTACTTTTGAACCATAAAATTCAATGCTTTTCTTTTAAGGTGAAGCAATTGCTAATCAGACTGCCCCTTTTTCACCGCTTCCTCCTGAAAATACGTATGAATCTTTTCAGCAAGCGCTGTTGGAATACGCTGTGCTGTCAGCTCTTCAAGCGTTGCCTCGCGAATTTTCTTGACAGAGCCAAATGCTTTTAATAGCTGTTGCTTGCGCTTCGGCCCCACACCTTCAATATTATCTAGCACAGATTTAATTGCGTTTGTGCCATGCTGTTGACGTAAAAATGTGATGGCAAAGCGATGCACCTCATCTTGGATGCGCTGCAATAAATAAAAACTATCGCTTGTTCGCTTAAGCTCTATCGGTATGGGTGGTTCACCGAATAAAAGCTGGGATGTATTATGCTTGTCGTCCTTCGCAAGCCCTGCAATCGGAATGTACAGCCCTAGCTCATCTTCAATCACTTCGCGCGCTACTTCCATTTGCCCTTTTCCACCATCGATTACGATTAAATCAGGTAGCGCTAAATTTTCCTTTAAGACGCGACTATAGCGGCGGCGAATCACTTCCTGCATTGCACCATAATCATCGTGGCTCGCTGTTTCTCGCAGTTTATATTTGCGGTACTCCTTTTTCGCTGGCTTGCCATCAATAAAAACAACCATCGCAGAAACGGCATCTGCCCCGTGCATATGGCTATTATCAAACGCTTCTATACGAAGTGGTGTCGCAATGCCCATCGCCTCACCAAGCGCCTCACACGCCCCTACAGTGCGTACTTCCTGTCTTTCGATTAGCTGGAATTTTTCATGAATGCCAATCTCGGCATTTTTCATTGCCATATCCACTAGCTCTTTTTTTGCGCCGCGCTTTGGAATAAAAACATGTACGTCTAACAATTCCTCAAGCAACGCTTCATCAATCTTAGCCGGAATTAATATTTCCTTTGGTTTTAAATGCTTCGTTTCCTCATAAAAGCGACCAACAAATGTTAAAAACTCTTCTTCTGGATCACGATAAATAGGGAAGATTGAAACATCACGCTCGATTAATTTACCTTGCCGTACAAATAATACTTGCACACACATCCAGCCTTTTTCTACTGCAAAGCCAAATACATCACGGTTTGATAAATCTTTCGTAATAATTTTTTGCTTTTGCATAATCGCCTCAATATGTGCAATTTGATCGCGGAATTCCTTGGCTCGCTCAAATTGTAGCTGCTCTGCGGCTTCATACATTTGACGTTCTAAGTTTTGCTTTACTTCGACATAATCACCATTTAAAAACTTCGCAATTTCCTCTGCCATATCACGATAAACTTGTGGTTCAATCTCTTTCACACAAGGTGCTAAACATTGCCCTAAATGATAGTACAAGCACACTTGTGTTGGCAGTTGCGCACATTTTCGAAGCGGATAGATGCGATCTAACAGCTTGCGTGTTTCATTCGCTGCATATGCATTTGGATAGGGACCAAAATATTTTGCCTTATCCTTACTAATTTTGCGCGTTGTTAAAATGCGAGGGTATTTTTCATTCGTGATTTTTATATACGGATACGTTTTATCATCCGTCAGCATAATATTGTATTTCGGGTCGTATTGCTTAATTAAATTTAACTCTAGCATGAGCGCCTCTAAATCTGAAGCTGTCACGATATATTCAAAGTCTTCTATTTCACTAACTAAACGCTGTGTTTTCCCATCATGCGTACCAGAAAAATAGGAGCGCACACGGTTTTTTAATATTTTTGCCTTGCCGACATAAATGATTGTTCCTTGTCGGTCTTTCATCAAATAACAGCCTGGTTCATCTGGCAAAATGGCTAATTTATTTTGAATGATTTCATTCATCATTTATCACCTATTACTTTGTCATATAGCCTAATCATAACGAAAATTAAAAAACCGCGCTACTGATTTCGCAGTAAGCGCGGCTTCATATTATTTGTTAGAGTCGATAAAGTCGATTAACGCTTCTTTCGGTTGGAAACCAGCCGTTTTCGCTTTTAATTCGCCATCTACGAATAATAATAATGATGGGATTGACATGATTTGGTACTCTGCTGCTGTCGCTTGGTTGTTATCAACATCCACTTTCACGATTTTCACATCGTTACCGATTTCCGCATCTAATTCCTCAAGAACAGGTGCAATCATTTTACATGGTCCGCACCAAGTTGCCCAAAAGTCTACAAGAACTACGCCGCTCGCGATTTCTTGTGAAAAGTTTTGATCTGTCGCTTGTATAATTGCCATTTTAAATAGCCTCCTTCAACTAACATCTGCCTGTAGTATAGCATGTTTAAAATACCAATAACAGTGAATTGCTCATTTTTGTAGTACGTTTGGAATGAATTTTTCATATCGCATTAAACGTTATATTCGTATTGAATTAGCGCTACTTTTTCATTGCAATATAGCGCACTGCCATTGCGACTAATTTCCTTAAAGCCTAGCTTTTCTAACATTTTTTGCGAACCAATATTTGTCGCATGTGTTTCACCTAAAAATAAGGTGATATTCAATTTTTCCACACCGTATTGCATCAGTTGCTGTATCACTTTTGTTCCTAAGCCTCTTCCCCAAAGCTTTCTTTCACCAATCGTTATACCAACTTCTGCTTGATGATGATGTATTTCTGCTAAATCCGCATAGCCAATTAGCTTCTCTTGATATTCAATGCCTAATCTGATAAATGTAGCATTGTTTAGGTGTATACAACGTTCCCACCATGCAGCCAGTTCCCCTTCTTCTCGCTCGATCTCCCAGCCACTTGCCGCACAAAATTCTGTATCCTTACTCCATGCTAAAACATAAGGAAAGTCTGCTTGCTGCAAAGGCCTAAGCTTTAAAACGTTCATCTGACTCACCCCTCTTACTAAAGATACAATTATTTCATGATAAACTGAAGACCTATGAATTTCTCTAAAATTAACACAAAAATACTCAAACTTTTATGTATTGGACATCGTTTATTAAGTAAGGAAAGGGGGAGTATTTTTGTTAACTATTCATGACTTAAAAGAAATAATGAATCTATATACCGAGTCCTTAATACGATTAGCTTATTACTACGTAAAGGATCGCCAAGCAGCTGAAGATATCGTACAGGAAGTATTTATCAAACTGTATCATCATCCAGATAAATATGAAGAACGAGGAGAACTACAAGCTTTTTTATATAAAATGACTGCTAATAAAAGCAAGGATTACTTAAGAAGCTGGTCGTATAGAAAAGTACAGCTA
Organism: Metasolibacillus meyeri; assembly: GCF_003049505.1. Classification (GTDB taxonomy): domain Bacteria; phylum Bacillota; class Bacilli; order Bacillales_A; family Planococcaceae; genus Metasolibacillus; species Metasolibacillus meyeri. The sequence goes on along the minus strand of NZ_PYWN01000094.1, from coordinate 1,229 downwards.
CAAAATAAAATTTTCCCGTTAGACAGTAAAATGGAAGTAGACGAATTGGTTAGAAAAGAGGAAGGAACCATAATAGGAGACGCCATTCTTGAATTACCGCTAAAACAAAGAGAGGTACTCATTTATTTTTATTTTAATGAAATGAAGATTAAAGCTATCGCCAATATTTTGTCTATCCCAGAAAGTACAGTGAAAACACGATTAAGGAGAGGAAAAGAACTATTAAAAAATAAATTGAAAGACATTCAATGGGAGGTGCTTTTAAATGAATAACTATACACCTACTGAAATAAAAGACTTACAAGCCATTAAACAACGCGTGATGGATAATGTATTGCAAGAAATTGAACATAGCCCACGCAAGTCATCAGGTAGCTGGCGTTTTATTGTATTAAGTGCGATTTTAACAATTAGCTCTATTTTCTTTATCGTCAATCAAGTATTTATAGTGGATAAAAATGCGACAAAGGTTGACTTTACCGAACCTGTATTTCTCGAAGAACAAGGTTTATTTTATTTGCATGGCGTGACATTAGGTGATTCGCCATCCAGAATAATCGAAACTTTAGGTAAAAATTATACAACCGAATATTTTGAGGATGGCAGTAATGCCGATCTTATATTTGATTATGAAGGTCATCTAAGACTTTATTTTATAGAGGAAGAGTTAAGAACTCTTATTCTTATGGGGGTCAATGAAGAACGTTTTCATGAAGTATTTACTCATTATAATGGTACAAAATTCACCAATGATGATACCCGTTTCATTTATTCAAGTGAAACATCCCAGATAATCAAAGCCGAATATACGCCCTATGGATTATATGTATATTTAATGTATATTGATCCAGAGTATGCAAAAACTCAAGAATTTCTAGATCAGTTAAGCAATTCAGATTAAAAAATTCTTCACTAACTTATCTATTTATTCCCCAAAATACAGCAAAGAAAAACACCTTACATTGAACAGTAGCTACAAAAATACTAACTAAGTCATATTTTTATTAAAAGTCAAGTAAATGTTTATCAAGCTCTATAACTAAGTAATTCAATACAATGTCACACATTAGATAGGGTTAAAAGGAGAGGATAGATGAACAGGGGGCTTACATCTATCCTTTTCAGATTGATGTTGAAAGATAAAAAAGTCGGGAACTAAAAACTCGATCCATTAGCTGTGGGTCGAGTTTTTTATTACACTAAATAATTTAATGAGGTTTTTCCTAATA
>NZ_PYWN01000093.1 GCF_003049505.1 Metasolibacillus meyeri | reverse complement strand
TCGCTGACGTTACACTTTCGCGACAGGAGAAGATTTGCTGAATCAAGTTAAAATTGAAGGGAAAGACTTTGCATTATAGTATTTTCAATCTTTCAAAAGAAAATAACCATTTTTCTAAATAGATAGCGCTTCAATAAAATAGTAAAAAGTTGTCTGAAAAGCAACGCGCTAGCCTGCTTTTCGGACAACCCCCTTTATCCTACTTTTTATATAATCTGCTATTTCGCATACTCTACTGCGCGTGTTTCTCGAATTACTGTTACTTTAATATGTCCTGGATAATCGAGCTCTTCCTCGATACGCTTGCGAATATCACGCGCTAAGCGATGCGATGTAATGTCATCGATTTTATCTGGTTGAACAATAATACGTACTTCACGGCCCGCTTGAATAGCATATGATTTTTCAACACCATCGTAGCTTTCTGAAATTTCTTCTAGCTTTTCTAAGCGTCGAATGTAATTTTCAAGCGTTTCGCTACGTGCACCCGGACGTGCTGCTGATAAAGCATCTGCTGCTGCAACAAGTACCGCGATAACAGAAGTAGCTTCTGTATCTCCATGATGGGAAGCAATACTATTAATAACAACTGGATGCTCTTTATATTTCGTTGCAAGCTCTACACCGATTTCAACATGGCTACCTTCAACCTCATGGTCAATTGCCTTACCGATATCATGTAAAAGACCTGCGCGTTTTGCCAACGTTACATCTTCTCCAAGCTCTGCTGCGAGTAAGCCGGCAAGATGGGCAACTTCAATTGAGTGTTTTAAAACATTTTGTCCGTAACTTGTACGGTATTTCATGCGACCTAAAATTTTCATCAAGTCTGGATGTAAATTGTGAACACCAACTTCAAATGTTGTTTGCTCACCTGTTTCACGAATTTGCTCGTCAACTTCACGACGTGATTTCTCAACCATCTCTTCAATTCTTGCTGGGTGAATACGTCCATCTTGAACCAGTTTTTCAAGGGCCATCCGAGCTGTTTCACGTCGAATCGGATCAAATCCAGATAAAATAACAGCTTCTGGTGTGTCATCAATAATTAAATCGATACCCGTTAATGTTTCAAGCGTACGAATATTACGCCCTTCTCGTCCAATAATACGCCCTTTCATTTCATCATTTGGCAAGTTTACAACTGATACTGTTGTTTCTGCCACATGATCAGCTGCAAAGCGTTGTAGCGCTAATGATAAAATTTCACGTGCCTTTTTATCAGATTCTTCCTTCGCACGTGTCTCTGATTCCTTCGTCATTACAGCAATATCTGTCGCTAATTCCTTTTCTACTTCGCCCAGAATAATCAATTTTGCTTCTTCTCGCGTTAATGCAGAAATACGTTCTAGCTCTAGTTTTTGTGCTGTAACGAGCTCTTCCACTTTGCCTTCCATCTGTTCAATATGCTGTTGTCTGTCTGTTAGAGCTTCTTCTTTACGCTCTAAGCCGGCTTCTCTTTTATTGAGAGCATCATCCTTGCGATCAAGATTTTCTTCTCTTTGCAATAAACGGTTCTCTTGTTTTTGAAGTTCTAAACGACGTTCACGAATGTCATTCTCTGCTTCATTTCGAAATTTGTGAGTTTCATCTTTCGCTTCAAGTAGTGCTTCTTTTTTCAGTGCATCTGCCTCACGTTTCGCTTCCTCAACGATAGATTGAGCAGTATGCGTAGCACCCGTGATTTTTGAGTCATTCACTTTTTTCATATAGAAATAGCTAACAGCGGCACCAACGATGAGTCCAACAAGCAAAGCGGAGATGCTTATAATTACTTCGATCATACAAAACACCTCCAAGTGCCAATTTCATGTTGTTTTTATTGATTAATTGCATAAACAGTTAATCATTTTTCATTTCAAATTTTAGAAATTATACATGTTTAATTGTATAGTTCTGTTATTACGCTGTCAAGGATTGCCGCCATATATAAGACATATTCTTTACAAGTATTTCTAGCTGGAGTTAGATGCGAAACAAGTTAGTGCATCGCTTTGCATCCAATGGTATATTATTTAGCACCCAAATAAAAACCACCAGTAGAACTGGTGGTTTTCTCTGCGCGTGAAACGCTGGGG
>NZ_PYWN01000092.1 GCF_003049505.1 Metasolibacillus meyeri | reverse complement strand
GGCTGTTAAATATTTGATATTAAGTTGTTGATTAGTTACTACTTATTTGGGGACTAAAGTGTATCAATAACGGATAACATATATCATGTAGGAAACAAGCTTCCTCTTAGTTCTGATTCCTTGGTAGGTAATCCGTAGTCATGCAACCTTTCAAAGTTCTGAATTTCATTCTTTTTATCTATCGTAAATCTCAAAATACTTGAGTGCTCCGTTATCTCAGTAAAATAAAAATAGTCCCCTATTTTATTAAAGAAATACGGTGTACCCTTTAAACCTAAATCTGTATATAAGTCTTCATATACTCCATCTTTCAAAGTGCTTAAATCGTCAGTGCGGACGAAATTCATTGGTACGCTGGATGTAATATAAAAATATTGGTTGATTTTATAAATATCGTTCATACCTGATAATTCCTCTGGAACATCATATTCTTCCATCACATCAAACGACTCATCTAGATAAGCCGCCACTACAATTTTATTGGGTCCTGATACAAAGTACATTTTACCATCAATAATACTAAACGAGCGAGTATACTTTTCTTCTAAAAAATCAAGTTTTTTACTATACTCTAACTGTAGTTTCCCTCCAACATTTTTGAAGAAATACATATCAGTTGAACCCGAACCTAATACATAAAAACCGTTGCTCTCTGGGCTATACATAACTCTGTGTGGTCTAATTCCAACCTCTTCTATTTCCTGGTGTAGCACAAATTTTCCTGTTTTATCTTTTTTATAAACATTGACTTTATGGTATCCAGTATTGTCTACTACTAATAATTCACCATCAGTAGCAATCGAATGGGGACCTCCAAGAGTTTTATCATCCAAAACTTCCCATTCACTTATAGGAGATTCGATGTTTGGTGAATAAATAACTCTATGCTGCCAACAATCCACTATAAAATAATTTTCATCAATTTTAGTAACGTATGTCGGGGTATAGAGCCTTTCTTCCCAACTCATTTTTTCTGCTATTGTATGTTCTGTTGTTGCTAAATCAACATTTCCATTTCCACTTGCAATCAGATACATTGATATCAATAATGGTATGATAATTTTCAATTTTAATTCTCCCTCCTAACTATCTATTACTTTATTTGTATCACATTATTATAGCAAATGTTAGGAAATTATACTGATTTTTATACAAGAAGAGTTCCTGAAAATATT
>NZ_PYWN01000091.1 GCF_003049505.1 Metasolibacillus meyeri | reverse complement strand
TCATCCTATAAAACATCGAGAGATAAAAACCTTAAATATAATATACAAGGAGAGGCTATACATGACAGAGGCTGCATTAAAAATTCAACAGCTCAATAAAATATTTCATACAAATAATCAACAAAACCATGTCTTAAAAAATATTGATTTTACTTTAAAAAACCAAGAATTCGTATCTATTATCGGGCCAAGTGGCTGCGGCAAGAGCACACTCTTGAAAATTGTCGCAGGACTTGATACCGATTATAAAGGATATGTGGCACTTAACGACCAAAAAGTAACAAAACCAAGTAAGGAAAAAGGCTTTATTTTTCAAGAGCATCGCCTTTTCCCATGGGCTACGGTGGAAGGCAATATTGCAGCAGACCTCTCCTTAAAGGACAAAGAAGTCCAACAGCGTGTGGCCGATATGATTAAGCTTGTCCGACTAACAGGCTTCGAAAAAGCATACCCGAAGCAAATTTCAGGTGGTATGTCACAGCGTGTTGCTATTGCCCGCGCTTTGCTACGCAAGCCCGATATTTTGCTATTAGATGAACCGTTTGGAGCACTTGATGCCTTTACACGTAATCATTTGCAGGAATCTTTACTCGATATTTGGCGTGAAAATAAAACGTCCATGCTACTTGTTACACATGATATTGATGAGGCCATTTTTTTATCCAATCGTGTCGTTGTAATGGATGCGAAGCCAGGGCGCATTAAACAAATTATTAGCATTGATTTACCCTTCCCAAGAAATCGCACAAGCGCCTCCTTTCAAGAGTTGCGAACATTGATTATTAATGCATTAAACCATGAAGATCAAGCTGTGGATGACTGGTCAATTTAACAGCGTAGAAAGGATTGTATTTTTATGTTTTCAAGTAAAGCTGTCATTCGTACTGCACAAGGTGCCATCATTCCTGCTATCGTCTTGATTTTATGGCAAACTGCCTCGTCCCTTGAATGGATTTCGGCACAGCTCTTTCCGCCACCACTTACAATTATTCAAAGCTTTTATGAAGTGATTGTATCAGGAGAGCTATGGCATCATTTAAAGTTTAGCGTCATGCGTGCGATGTCAGGTTTTATTATTGGTGGTGGGCTTGGCTTACTATTCGGTCTAGTTGTGGGGCTATACAAACGCTCTGAGCAGTTATTAGATCCAACAATTCAAATGTTGCGAACTGTCCCGCTACTAGCAATTACACCTTTATTTATTTTATGGTTTGGCTTTGGTGAGCTATCTAAAATATTATTAATTTCGATGGGGGCTTTTTTCCCAATGTATGTCAATGCTTTTTTAGGTGTACGCAATGTCGATGCGAAGCTATTTGATGTAGCGCGTATTTTAGAATTTAGCCGCTTTAAACAAATTTCAAAGGTTATTCTACCAGGAGCAATGCCTAACGTGTTATCAGGTGTACGCCTTTCATTAAGCGCTTCTTGGCTATGCTTAGTCGTTGCAGAATTAATGGGTGCTGATAAAGGCATCGGCTATTTAATTCAAGATGCACGTGCCTATATGCGAACAGATATTGTCTTTGTCGGCATCTGTGTATTCGCTATCGCTGGCAAGCTAACAGACTCCTTCGTGCGATTGCTTGAACGTAAGCTGTTAGCATGGCAAGATAGCTATCGTGGTTAGAACATAATGAAGGAGCTATCTAAAAATGCTGTTCAGATAGCTCCTTCTATTTCTTTTTTACTTAAAATTCAAAGCGAGCAGTTAACACTACTAATGGCTAGTTATCCTTCATTTCTTCCGTTAACAATTCCACACGCTCTTCAAAGCTCACTACTCGATGTAGCTCATGAAGCATCCATAGATAGCCGAATTCATCGCTAAACACAGCATTGGTTACACCGAAATCAGGTAGCTCTGTCACTGCTTGTACTTCCTTGCATCCTGCTTTCATTGCCTTTTCATACGTTTCTGCAATACTCGGCACTAAAATATTAAACCAAATCGGCTTTGGGTCCTCTGGCTTAGGCGCAATCATCTGATATTCAGGATTTTCATCTAGTAGATGGAACCTTACATCATATAGTTTAAAAACTGCTTCATTCTTACCAGCAGGGAAATTTGTTACTTCGACACGCTCAATATCAAAAATCTTCTCGTATAATGCTAATGCCTTTAAACTATCAGTTACAACCATATCGATTTCTACGCCAACCACGGTTAACACTCCTCTTTAAATTGATTAAAGTTTTATTGTTAGCGTACCACAATTAGCAACTTATTATTACATAAAATACACAGTTAGTTGAATGACATGCGTTTCTTACACACTAGCCGTTGAAAATTGAAGCTTTTATCTTTAGGATACTTCGTACTTAAATAGGCCATTATTAAATAACAAATCTAATTTAAAATATTTTCTGTGCTAAATTGATGTAAAGCAACAGATAAATTCCCTTGACCAAACTTATAATATTTAGCTGACCTATTTGGATGAACGTATTTTTCCAAAAAAGCAACAATCGCTTTTCTTCTCTCATAAATATTATGGTAGCCTGCCTCAAAAAGCTTTTCATCAATTGTATTATAAACGCCTCGATTCACAGCAAATGTAATTTCACACCATTTAACAAAACGTAAATCTGGTGCATGATAAAGCGCATCATCATCCCTCTTCATATTCAATCCTCCCAATAATAAAATAGACAAAAAGGTCCCTTATCAATAAATGTATAAGGAACCTCTAGTTGACTAGTAGGTTGAGTATAATTATTCGTCATAGGATAAAGTGAACCTCCAATCCGTGGGAATTTTCCTCATCCCCACGGATTAGTGATAAAGGATTCAAAATAAAGGAAATATATTTTTATGCAATTACCTCTAGCAATCCAATTAGACATCGCTTACTCTTTAGAGAAGGCTCCTCTATATTGCGTTGCTGGATGACGCTCATTTAATTTATCTGCGCCAAATAAAGCATGACGAAAAGTTTTTCCTTCCTCCAGTTGCTCTAATGGCTTCGCCAATCCGCGCTCTCTTAATATTGGCAATACTTGTGTAATAAACTGCTCATAGGAATCAGGAATGATTGCATTAATGACATTAATTCCATCTATTCCTGCATCATGCCACTTCTCTAGCTGATCTGCTATCGATTTCGGCGTTCCAACAATGCGATTGGCTTTACTGCGCAAATACAGCAAATCCCTAACCGTAGAGACATCTCCTGTAACACTTTGCTTTAGCCATTGTAAGGTGCTTTGAATTCCTTCCGTTTCGATGTCCTCAATTGGTGAATCTAAATCTAAATGTCCTAAATCAATGCCAATTCCACTACCCGCATGCGCTAAAATAGAATCAATATCAATTTTAGCGTCTAGCTCAGCTTCTTTCTTTCTTGCTTCTTCCTCAGTTGCACCAATAACAAAGGACAATCCTTGATAAAATTGAATATCATTAGCATGTCTGCCGTATTTTACAGCTAAATCTCTCGTTTCCTGTATTAACTTTTTGGCACTTTCAGGATTGGGTGAAACAATGAATATCGCTTCTGCATGTCGTGCACCAAAACTGCGCCCAGCAGTTGATGCACCAGCTTGAAATAATACAGGTGTTCGCTGTGGAGATGGCGCTACAAGATGTGGTCCCTCTACACGATAATAGTCACCAACATGATGAATTTTGTGTACCTTTGCTGGATTAGCGTAAACTCCCTTTTCTCTATCCTGTAAAAGTGCTTCATCTTCCCATGATCCTTCCCAAAGTTTATACAGTACATCAACATACTCATCTGCCCAGCGATAACGTTCATCATGGGCAACTAATGTTTCATAGCCGAAATTACGATAAGCGTTTTCCTGTGAATTTGTAACAATATTCCAAGCAATGCGACCGTTTGACACATGGTCTAACGTAGAAACACGTCTTGCAAAATTGAACGGTGGCTCTTGTAATGGCGCTGCCGTAAATGCAAGCCCAATACGCTTTGTATGCACAGCTAAAGCCGATAAAATCGTCATCGGATCATTGCTTGGAATTTGTAAGCCTGCCTTTATATGATGTTCCCAGCCATCTTTATAGTTACCATAAAGCCCTATAACATCTGCAAAGAAGATAGCATCAAAACCTCCTGCTTCTAATTTTTTTACTAAATCAATCCATATATCAATGTTTTGAAAATTGATTTGTTGCCCTTTTTCATCACGCCAGAGACCATGTATAATATGAGACGCTGTATTCATCACAAAAGCTGAGAATGAGAGTGGTTTTACCATATCCTTCCCTCCCCCTTAATTATTCTTAAACAAATAAATTTACTTGGTTTTAATCAAAAATAAACCTCTTTTATTGGTAATTGCTTGTTGTTAACCTCATAATCACCAATCGCTCTTGCTTTATATACTGCTGGATTATGAGAAACGAGCGTTCGAATATTACGCCAATGTCTGTCTAAAAAAGCTGATTTTCTTGTTGCAGAAGCCCCGCCAACATCAAATAGCTTTGTTGCAGCTCGTAATGCTAGCTCATCAATGATCACTTTCGATTGAGCTGTGACAAGTGACGCTTGATGGCTTAGTTCATATGGGATAGTGCCATTTTGTACCGCTTCGTTAGCTTGATTTAATGTATCTGCAGCAGCTAGCAGCATTGATTGAGCTGCAAAGGAGACGCTTGATAACTCTCCAATTATTTGCAATAATTGTGGATCTTGCTTTGGTAATTCTGCGGCTGCAAAGCTAAAAGTACGTTTTCGACTTTGTATTAAAGCTACGCTATCGTTAACGATATTCTTTAAAATACCGACAACAATCGCTTGTAAGTATAACTGTGGAAAAGCATTAAATGGCGTTTTCCCTTCTAATTTTTTTAATACTTCATTTTTACTTACGATAACATCATGAAATTTAGTTGTACCACTACCTGTTAACTGCTGACCAATGCCATCCCAATCATCTTCAATCGTTATGCCACTTCTATTTGTTGGAATAATAACCGCTACCGGATTCTCCTCAACATCCGATGCCGTAACAACAACTAAATCAGCATATAATGTTCCCGTGCTAAAATATTTAACGCCATTTAATCGATAGTCTTGCTCATCTGCAGTCAATTTTGTATTGAATACTAAGCCGCCTACTTGATGGGAGGAAATTTCAGTCATAGCGTTACCGATAATCATTCCAGCTGCAATTCGAGCTAATAAGCCGTTGTGCTGACCATCCATATTTTCTCGCAGTAATTGCCCTACATAGCCGTAATGTGCTCTTAAAATATGGGCAACATCTGAATCAGCCTCTGCTAATCGCACAATAAATTGAAATAGCTGACGAATATCATAGCCTTTTCCACCCTGTGCAATAGGCAATTGTAATGCACCTAATTTATATTGTCTGATAAGATTCATCGCATGATAAGGACGCGAATTAGAATTGTCACTTCGTCTTTGCTGCGCATCCTCAGCAATCTCATGTAACACCTTATCTATTACTTGTAAATGTGTCTGTTCTTTTACCTCAGCCATTTTATCTCTCCTATCTACCATTCATTTATTTACTTTGAACAGCATGTATTTCATTATATGGCTCTTTCTGAATACGATTTTTAACATGCTCAATTGCGGCTGTTGCAATATTTTGCAATACCATATCATCCAATGGAGGATTATAAGCTCCACATTGTACGTCACGAAAATATCGTTCGAGCGGCAGACCTTTAGATAATGCATGCCCTCCTGCTATACGCATCGCCAATTCCACAATTTTGATGGCGTTATTACAAACCGCATATTTTGTCACTGCTACTTCATGTGTTAATTTATCTTGAATATCTAGATTGCTATCCCACTTTTCTGCTAAGCCGTATAATAAACCTCTAGAAACAGTAATGAGCGCTTCAATTTCGCCAATTTTTTGTTGCACATGTGGGGCTTTTACGATGTAATCATTTAAACTTGGCGAAAATCGCTGCATCGCATAAGTTAAAATAAAGTCTCGCGCTGCTACTGCAATCCCTAAATAAATTGCTGGTAACTGTAAAGTATAGGCGCTGCTTTTGCCAGTAAAACGATTAAAGCGCCCCTTTTCGGAATAGGCTAATAATGCAGTTTCAGGAAGTGATGTATGATGAAAAACGATGTCCATACTTCCAGTTCCTCTCATTCCTAAGACATCCCACGTATCAATAATCTCTACCGTGTCATCTTTTTGCACTAAAAATTCTGCAATTTTGTCCTCTTCTTCAATGTAAGCAAGCACTGTAAACTGCTTGATAATAGGGGATAATGTAGCAAACGCTTTCCTACCGTTTAGCACATAGCCTGAGCTACTTTTTTGAGCAGTTGTAGCAAGCTTACCTCCACGTACAATATTGCCTGTAGCTCGTTCTGTCATATAGACATTTAATAAATAGCCCTCTTCTACTGTCGCTCTACAAATCTCAGCAAATACCTCTTCCTTCCATGGTCGAAAATGGCTTAGGCTAAAAAATGTCATTAAGTGCCATCCAACACTTAATGCGGTTGAACCTGATGCTTTCGCTAGCCTCTCTTGGACTAATAAAGTTTCGTATAAAGAGAGTCCTCTGCCACCATATTCTTTTGGAATCGTTAATTTTAAGTAGCCTTCTTTTTCTAATATTTGAAAATGTTCATAGGGAAATTTCCCAGAATCATCATATTTGGCAGCTGTCACTACAATTTGATCAGCAACGCGATTCGCATAATCCACTAACTGCTGATCTCTTTCATGGCGAATCGTCTGATTACTTTCATTCATTTTTATTCCCCTTTTACGTTCAATTACGCAGTTTCATTATTTCAATGTTACAGATTTGATATCTCCTCCAAATGGGCTGAAAAATACTTGATCATTTGTACTAGCCTTTTTCTTAATTGGCAGTTTAGGAAATAATAATTCTGCTACATGATATGCTTCTTCTAAATGGGGGTAACCTGAGAAGATAAATGTTTCAATACCTAAATCCGCATATTCTTGAATACGTGCAACAACTGTATCGGGATCTCCTACTAATGCTGTCCCAGCTCCTGTGCGAACAAGACCTACACCAGCCCAAAGATTAGGACTAATTTCTAGCTTTGAGCGATCACCTTTGTGCAATGCTGTCATTAAACGTTGCCCTTCTGAATCCATACGACTAAATACTTTTTGTGCTTGTTGAATTGTTTCATCGTCTACAAATTGAATTAAATCATTGGCAACCTTCCATGCCTCTGCCTCTGTTTTACGAACAATAATATGAAGGCGTATACCAAATTTAATCGTCCGGCCTTGCTCTTCTGCCAACTTACGCATCTTCGCGATTTTTTGTGCCACTTGTGCTGGCGGCTCTCCCCATGTCAAGTAAGCATCAATATGCTTTGCTGCTACCTGCATTGCAATATCGGAAGAACCTCCAAAATATAATGGTGGGTATGGCTTTTGTACGGTTTCATACGGCAACTCGCCACCTGTTAATTTCAAATAATGACCATCAAAATCAACGGTCTTTTCCGTAAATAGATTACGCCAAATTGTTAAAAATTCATCGGTTAATTTATAGCGCTCGTCATGATCTAGGAAAAACCCTTCTCCTGCTAGCTCTACTGGGTCACCACCTGCTACTACATTAATTAACAGTCTACCATCTGAAAAACGATCTAACGTAGAGGACAACCTCGCTGCAAAACTTGGTGCCATTATGCCTGGGCGGACAGCTACTAAAAATTTCAAATCTTTGGTAGCTGAAATGAGGCTAGATGCAACAATAAAGCCCTCTTCACACGTTTTTCCTGTAGGAATTAATACACCTGTATAGCCAAGCTGATCAACAGCCTGTGCAATTTGACGCGTGTACTCAAAAGTAGCTGGTCTTGCACCTTCATATGAATTCAAGTAGCGCACATCGCCGTTTGTTGGAATAAACCAAAATATTTCCATTATTGTTCCTCCTTATGAATAGGGTGAGATTTGAGGGTATTTTCGATTTAATGCAAAATCTCCAATATCCCTTAGCTTGTAAGCAATCGGATCATGTAAAGTATGTGTACGAACATTTCGCCAATAGCGATCAAAATTGTATTTGGCAGACGTAGCACGTGCGCCCATCACTTCAAACATGCCACTCGTTACTTCTAATGCTGTTTTCACAATTTGAACTTTTGCTGTTGCCACTGCGATACTACATTCACCACGTTGCTCCATCGTCAAATGTTGTCTGTTATCCCAAGTAGCTTGCAATTTTTCATTCGCTATTTGAGCTAAGGCGTTTGCTGCCTGCAATTTTACAAACCATTCACCATAATGGTGGATATAATATGGATCTTCTGTAGCAATCTGCACCCCCGATGTTAGCCATGATCTAGTAGAGCTTTGCGTATATTCTTTCGCTGCCTGAAACGCTCCTTCAGCTGTTCCAAGCAATACATGATTTAAGATAGATTGTGCAATATGTGTTCTTATTGAGGATTTTAAATCTATAGAGCTACTTTGCTGTTTTGTCGTTAGCACCTCTTCTTCAAAAACTGCCACACCTTCAAATTGCACATTCCCACTGTCCGTTTGTCTTTGCCCAAAGCTATCCCAATCATTCAATATAACTAAACCTGTTCTTTTAGTAGGAATTAAAGCAATAAGCAACCCTTCATTATCTACTTTCTGTGCAGACACTAATAATAAATCCGCATCGCTCGCTCCTGAACAAAAACTTTTTATGCCATTTATTTCCCATCCATCTTTCGTTTTTGTAGCATTAACATTTGTATCTAATGGATTAAAGGCATTTCCCCAAAACAGCTTATCGTCAGCCGTCTTTTGCGCATAATATTGAAATTGCTTTTCTGTACCATAAAGATCTACAGTTGCTAAGCATAAGAAGTGATAACCAAATAAATGTGCTAATGAACTATCAACTTGTGCAATTTTTTTTGTAATCGCTAACACATCTAACAAATCGTGTCCATATCCACCCAATTCTTTTGGTGTTAGTAACCCTAATAAATCACTTTGGCGGATCAGATCTCGCTGCTCTTTAGCTGTTCCACCTTTTTTATCTCGCTCACTAGCTGTTTCCGCAAAACTTGTCATTAAGTCACGTACAACAGCATCAATTACAGGGCTTGAAGTTACTGTCATCATGCCACCCCTTCTTTCAATACACTTTAATGAATCGCTACTTTTGTTAAAGCTAATTGTAGCTGATGATCAATTCTAGTAATGATTTCTTCTTCGATGACAAAGCCTGTTTCCACTTTTTGAATATACTGATCTAGAATATAAATTCCTTGCAAAATATGTGTTGCACCTAAAGCAGTAAGAACTGGCTTTAATGCATAATCAATGGCTAATAAATGATGTAATGTTCCACCAACAGCGATAGGAATCATCACTTTATTTTCCAGACCCTTTTGCGGCAACAAATCTAAGTAGGTTTTTAAAATACCTGAATAAGCTGCTTTATAAACAGGTGTTAATACAATCACGACTTCTGCTTCTTCTACTAATTTGTTAGCCTCTATAATATATTCGCTATTAAAATTAGCTGTTAGTAAATCTTGTGCTGGTAATTGATACACATCGATTACCTGAATATCTCGAAGCGCTTGCTCAATGTAATGCTTCACTGCGTTTACGCGTGATGAGCTTGAATTTGTTCCGTTAACAATGACTATATTGGCCATCTTTCATACCTCCAAAAATCAGATTTGGCTTACTTACAGTACATCATTTCACATACACACTTGTGCACATCAACTTAGTAAATAAGAATATGCATTCATCGAATAATATGTGCAACTTCTGAATGCTAAATATTTCTTCATTTGCTTAGAACGTCTTTTTATCAACACAAAAAACATTTATCCATACTATACCTCCACATTATGTATAAGCTTGCGCTCAACAGTTATATTACTTTATCACACAATAAATGTCAATAAAACATATAATTATTATAAGAATTATATAAATAGTTTGTTTTGATAGAATTCAGCTATTTAACAGATTACTTTAAATGAGTAAATTGAATAACCTATACTGAGCTTTCCATAGTCTTTCGTTTTCTCTCTCTATATTCCAAAAGGGTATATAAAGAGATATAAAAAATGAATTTTATGGACAAAAAAAGTTCCCAAGCATTAAAAATACTCGGGAACTTTTTGTATTAAGCTTTATTAGCGGTTATCCAATAGAACCTTCCATCTCGTAATTGATCAAACGGTTCATTTCTACTGCATATTCCATTGGTAGTTCTTTTGTGAATGGCTCGATGAAGCCCATTACGATCATTTCTGTTGCTTCAAGCTCAGAAATACCACGGCTCATTAAATAGAATAATTGCTCTTCTGATACTTTTGAAACTTTTGCTTCGTGCTCTAATGACACGTCGTCATTTAAAATTTCATTGTATGGAATTGTATCTGAAGTTGATTGATTATCCATAATTAATGTATCACACTCGATGTTTGCACGTGCGCCAGTCGCTTTTGGACCGAAGCGAACGATACCACGGTAAGATACTTTACCACCATGGTGTGCAATTGATTTTGAAACGATTGTTGAAGATGTGTTTGGTGCAAGGTGAATCATTTTCGCCCCTGCATCTTGGTGCTGACCTTTACCTGCTAAAGCAATTGATAAAGTCATACCGCGTGCACCTTCACCGCGTAAAATACATGCTGGATATTTCATCGTTAATTTTGAACCGATGTTGCCATCTACCCATTCCATCGTACCGTTTGCGTCAACAACTGTACGCTTCGTCACAAGGTTGTAGACGTTGTTTGCCCAGTTTTGAATTGTTGTGTAGCGACAATATGCGTCTTTACCAACGATAATTTCTACTACTGCTGAGTGTAGTGAGTTAGTTGTGTAAACAGGTGCTGTACAGCCTTCTACGTAGTGTACGTGTGCGCCTTCGTCTACGATAATTAACGTACGCTCGAATTGCCCCATGTTTTCAGAGTTAATACGGAAGTACGCTTGTAATGGTGTTTCTACCTTTACGCCTGGTGGTACGTAGATGAATGAACCACCTGACCATACCGCTGAGTTTAATGCAGAGAATTTATTGTCTGCATAAGGAATAACTGTGCCCCAGTATTTTTTGAAAATGTCTTCATTTTCTTTTAATGCTGAGTCCGTATCTTTAAAGACGATACCTAAGTCCTCTAAATCTTTTTTCATGTTGTGGTACACTACTTCAGATTCATACTGAGCAGATACACCCGCAAGATATTTTTGCTCTGCTTCTGGAATACCTAATTTATCAAATGTTGCTTTGATTTCTTCAGGCACTTCATCCCATGAGCGCTGTGTTGCTTCAGATGGCTTTACGTAGTACGTAATTTCATCGAAGTCTAACGCTGACAGATCGCCGCCCCATTGAGGCATTGGCATTTTATAAAATTGTTCAAGAGCTTTCAAGCGGTAGTCAAGCATCCACTGTGGCTCTTCTTTCATATTTGAGATTTCTCGCACGATTTCTTCTGTTAACCCACGTTTTGAACGGAAAATTGATACGTCCTTATCGTGGAAGCCATATTTGTAATCGCCGATATCAGGCATTTTTTTAGCCATTTTTTCTCCTCCGTTCATTGCATATTATTGTGCTTCGTTTTTTACACCCTTTTCCATTGCTTTCCAAGCTAATGTTGCACATTTAATGCGGGCTGGGAATTGTGATACGCCTTGTAGTGCTTCTACATCACCTAAGTCATATTTATCTAGGTCGTATTCTTCACCAAGCATCATTTTTGAAAAAATATCTGCAAGTTCAAGTGCTTCTTCAAGCTTTTTCCCCTTAACGATTTGTGTCATCATCGATGCCGAGGACATTGAAATCGAGCAGCCTTCGCCGTCAAATTTTGCATCCTCTACAATACCGTCAGCCAATTTTAATGTTAAATGAATACGGTCACCACAAGTTGGGTTGTTCATATCGATTGTGACGTTATTTTCTTCTAGAATCCCTTTGTTACGAGGATTTTTATAATGTTCCATAATAACAGAACGATATAGTTGATCTAAATTATTAAAAGACATCGTTGAAATACTCCTTCGCTGAGCGCAGTCCTGCAACTAAACGGTCGATATCTGCTTCATCATTATATAGATAGAAACTTGCACGTGCCGTTGCAGTTACTTGAAGCCATTTCATTAACGGTTGAGCACAGTGGTGACCAGCACGTACTGCGATTCCATTCATATCTAATACAGTTGCCACATCATGTGGATGGACATCATCTAAATTAAATGTCACAAGTCCACAGCGCTGCATTGGATCACGAGGACCAAAGATTTTCAAGCCTTCGATTTTTTCCATCTCATCCATTGCATAAGCAGCTAACTTATGTTCATGTGCTGCAATATTGTCTAAGCCAACTTCATTTAAGAAATCAATTGCTGCACCTAAACCGACTGCACCTGCAATGATTGGTGTGCCACCTTCAAATTTCCACGGTAGCTCTTTCCATGTCGAGTCATAAAGACCTACGAAATCAATCATTTCACCGCCAAATTCAATTGGCTCCATGTTGTCTAACAGCGCCTCTTTCCCATATAGTACACCAATACCTGTTGGCGCACACATTTTATGCCCAGAAAACGCTAAAAAGTCACAATCTAAATCTTGCACATCTACTTTCATATGCGGTGCTGCTTGTGCTGCATCAACAGCAATAATTGCTCCATTGTCATGTGCGATTTTTGCAATATCCTTAATCGGATTAATCGTGCCTAAAACATTTGAGACGTACATGATTGAAACAATCTTTGTTTTGCTTGTAATAGCTGCACGTACTGCATCCAATGAAATCGTACCGTCTTCTTGCAAATCAATGTATTTCAGAACAGCACCTTTTTCTTTCGCAAGTTGTTGCCATGGAATGATGTTGGAATGATGCTCCATATACGTAATGACAATTTCATCACCTTGTTGCAATGTTTGGCGACCATACCCCGCTGCCACTGTGTTTAAAGCAGTTGTTGTACCGCGCGTAAAAATAATTTCCTTTGTAGAACGAGCACTAATAAATTTACGTACCTTTTCGCGTGCACCTTCATAAGAATCTGTTGCACGATTTCCTAGTGTATGCACACCACGATGAACATTGGAATTATCAAATTCATAATACTTTTTTAATGCTTCAATCACTTGGATAGGCTTTTGCGACGTCGCTGCACTATCAAGGTAAACGAGCGGATGCCCATTTACTTCTTGATTTAGCACAGGGAAATAAGTTTTTATGTCTTTTATACTCATTATCGAACTTTCCTTTCGATAACCTCCGTCAGTTGCTTTTTAACGCCTTCGATTGGCAAGTTTGTCACAACTGGTGCAAGGAATCCGTGAATGACAAGACGCTCTGCCTCTGTTTTTGAAATACCACGACTCATTAAGTAGTAAAGCTGAATCGGGTCAACACGGCCTACAGATGCTGCGTGTCCTGCTGTTACATCGTCTTCATCAATTAAAAGAATTGGGTTGGCATCGCCACGTGCTTTTTCAGAAAGCATAAGAACGCGTGATTCTTGCTCTGCATTTGCCTTCGTTGCACCATGCTCAATTTTACCGATACCATTGAAAATAGATTGTGCAGCGTCTTTCATTACACCATGCTTTAAAATTTGTCCATCAGAGTTTTTACCCCAATGACGTACTTCTGTTGTGAAGTTTTGCTTTTGTGTACCGCGACCGACAACAACTGTTTTCGTATCTGCAACAGAACCATCACCTATTAAGTGTGAAATATTTTCAGAAATTGTATCTGAATCATTCATTAAACCAAGTGCCCATTCGATTTTACCATCACGTGCAATATTGGCACGACGGTTTACATACGTTGTAAAGCCTTTTGCCAAGACATCTACAGCACCATATACAACTTGCGCATTGTCTTTAACAACAACTTCCGCAATAATATTCGCTTGTCCTTTTGATTCTTCAATTGTTGATACATATGTTTCAACATATGTTACGCTTGAAGATTCTTCCGCAACCACTAATACATGGTTGAATAATGATGCTTCTGCATCATCGTTCACAAAGACAACTTGTAATGGCTCTTCTACAATGACATTACGTGGCACGTAAACGAATACGCCACCGTTCACAAGTGCCGCATGGTAAGCAGCTAATTTATGTTCATCGACTTTAACAGCCGTTGTCATAAAGTATTTTTGTACTAACTCACTATGCTCACGCACCGCAGTTAAAATATCTGTAAAAATAACACCTTTTGCTTTTAACTCTTCTGAAACTTTGCTAAATGCTGGTGTGTTATTGCGTTGAATGTAAAGGTTTTGCTGACCTTCTACATCGATTAAAGCTGCTACCTCTGCTGGTAGGCTGTCTAATGATGCATATGGTGCACTCTCTACTGTATGCTTAGGAAATTCCGTGAAATTCCATTTTTTAATGTTCGTTTTATCAGGCGTTGGTAATGCTAGCTCTGCCGCTTGTGCAAGTGCCGCCTCGCGGAAATCAGCAAACCATGCTGGCTCATTGTTGCTTTGTGAGAACGAGCGTACTTCTTGTGCTGATAACGCCAATTTTGTGTCCACCGTCATCTTATTCGTCCTCCTCTACTTATGCTTCTGCTTCTACAGTTTCTTCTTCGATACCTAGCTCTTGTTTAATCCAGTCGTAACCATCTGCCTCTAAACGTTGTGCAAGCTCTGCACCGCCAGATTTTACTACTTTACCTTGCATCATTACGTGTACATGGTCTGGTGTAATGTAGTTTAATAAGCGTTGGTAGTGCGTAATCATTAAGCAACCGAAGCCTTCGCCACGCATTTCGTTAATGCCTTTTGATACAACTTTTAATGCATCGATATCAAGACCTGAGTCGATTTCATCAAGAATTGCGAATGTTGGCTTGATCATCATTAATTGTAAAATTTCGTTACGCTTTTTCTCACCACCAGAGAAGCCTTCGTTTAAGTAACGTTGACCCATTTCCTCTGGCATTTCTAAGAAGTCCATCGTTTTATCTAATTCACGGATAAATTTCATTAAAGAAATCTCATCGCCTTCTTCGCGGCGTGCGTTAATTGCTGAGCGTAGGAAGTCTGCATTCGTTACACCAGCGATTTCAGATGGGTATTGCATTGCAAGGAATAAACCAGCTTGTGCACGCTCGTCTACTTCCATTTCTAATACGTTTTCACCATCTAGTAACACTTCACCTTGTGTTACTTCATATTTAGGATGCCCCATAATTGCAGATGCTAACGTTGATTTACCTGTACCGTTAGGACCCATAATTGCGTGCACTTCGTTTGTATTGATTGTTAGGTTTACACCTTTTAAAATCTCTTTTCCGTCGATTTCAACGTGAAGATCTTTAATTTCTAAAGTTGCCATTAAATTACCTCCATAATGTTCATTGCATGGATAATCCATTGCATAATTATTGTCATGTACAATCTTAACTGAAAAGGACTAACGTTGCAAATAGTTTAGAATAATTTTAAATAAATAATTGTAAAAAAAGAGAGTAGCCTGCATGCAATGGTTCATCATTTATGAATAATGCAGCAGCAGCAATTATCAATTAGCTTATTGTCAATAAGAATTATGGCTCAAGTATATTTAGGATGATGCTACACAAGCAATCGCAACCATCCAAATTTTATGATATATTTAAAATTTTAGTATTTAATTTATCCCATATTAACAATTTTTCGTATATCGAAAGCAAAGTGTCAGCAATATAGCGACAGATATTTTTTGCGCAAAAGCGAAGCACCAGTACAAGATTTTCCTGTTAAGCGTCAGTAACAACAACACATCTTGTCTGTCAGAACTCCCCACTGATTGAAAATTCACTTATTTGCACAAAACAAAAGAGCGCTCACAATTAGAACGCTCCTTCATTTATTACTGTAAAACAACCGGTTCTTTCATTAAATATGCATCCACACTGGCAGCGACATTGCGCCCCTCTTTAATCGCCCACACAATTAAACTTTGCCCTCTGCGTGCATCACCTGCCGCAAAGACGCCGGGTACATTTGTTGAGAAGTCTTTAATCGATGTTTGAATACGATTATTAGCGATGGTTACACCAAAGTGCTGTGGTACAGTGTGCTCTACACCTTCAAAGCCAATCGCCACAAAAACATGCTGAGCTGGCCATATTTTTTCAGTGCCTGATAGTTCTTTGAAATAATAGAAGCCATCGTCGCCTAGCATTTTTTCCATTTGAATTGTATGCAATGCTTTCACATAACCATTATCATACTTTTCAATTTTTGTTGTTTGAATGCAATATTCGCGAGGGTCATTTCCATGTGCTGCCTCTACCTCAGCATATGCATAATCCAACGTATAGACATTCGGATCTTTCGGCCAAGGTGTATCTTCTGTACGTCCTGTCGGTAGCTTTGGATGCTTACCAAATTGATACACTGATTTGCATTTTTGGCGAATAGCTGTCGCCACACAGTCAGCACCTGTATCACCACCACCTATAACGATGACGTCCTTGCCTTCTACATTCAGTGCCTGCCCATCCTCAAAGTTCGAATCAAGCAAGCTTTTTGTTACATCTGTTAAATAATCCATCGCTAAATGAATCCCCTTTGCATCGCTCCCGTCCATATGAAGCAAGCGCTGCTTTTGTGCACCTACACACAAAATAACTGCATCGTAGGCTTCCTTTAGCTCATCTGCCGTAATATCCTTGCCCACTTCTGTATTGACGATAAATTCGATGCCCTCTTGCTTTAATAAATTGACACGACGTTCAATCACTTCTTTTTCTAGCTTCATATTAGGAATGCCATACATCAATAGACCACCGATACGGTCAGCTCGCTCAAAGACAGTTACTGTATGTCCTGCTTGATTTAATTGGTCAGCCGCTGCTAAGCCTGCTGGACCTGAGCCAACGATTGCTACTTTCTTTCCAGTACGCTGCGTTGGTATACGTGGTATAACCCAGCCATTTTCAAAGCCTTTATCGATAATTGTACGCTCAATCGACTTAATCGCAACGGCTGGATCTGTAATTGCTAATGTACAAGATCCTTCACACGGTGCTGGACAAACGCGTCCTGTGAATTCTGGGAAATTATTTGTCATATGCAAGCGCTCCAACGCTTCCTTCCAATGTCCTCGAAACACTAAATCATTCCACTCAGGGATCACATTCTGGATTGGGCAACCTGCCGCTGTACCGCGAATTTCAATACCCATATGACAAAATGGTGTGCCGCAGTCCATACAACGTGCACCTTGTTTTTGTAATACTTCATCAGATAAGCGAGAAGCATACTCATTCCAATTTGTGATACGCTCTAGTGGCGCGATTTCCTTCGCTTTCTCTCTTTTGTATTCCATAAATCCTGTCGCTTTCCCCATTCTAGACCCCCCCTTTACTTGGAAATAGCTAGCTCTTTTATACTTGTCGCTTCGACAAATGCTTGCATTGCAGCTAAATCATTTGTTAATCCTTGTGCCTCATGCTTCGCAATTTTATTTAACATCGCTTGATAATCTGTTGGCACAACTTTGATAAAGTGCTGAACAGCCTGCTCCCAGTTTTCTAACACCTCATAAGCTTTTGAGCTATTTGTATAATCGTAATGTTGCGTAATCATTGCATGTAAGATATCAATTTCTCGCTTTTCTGCAAGCTTTGCAAATTCAATCATTTCCATATTGCACTGTGCTTTAAATGCCGCCTCATCTGTTGGTAGTACATAAGCAATCCCACCAGACATACCTGCCGCAAAGTTTTGTCCTACATCACCGAGTACAATAATACGACCGCCTGTCATATATTCACAGCCATGATCTCCAATGCCTTCAACAACGATATGTGCTCCTGAATTACGTACGGCAAAGCGATGTCCTGCTCGCCCATTAATAAAGGCCTGCCCGCTCGTTGCACCATATAAACAAACATTGCCTGCAATAACATTGCGCTCTTGCTGTCCTTTAATTGGGGCGATTGCTAGCACTTTACCACCTGATAAGCCTTTACCGAAGTAATCATTGACATCACCAACACAGCTTAACGTCATTCCACGCGGTGTAAATGCACCAAAACTTTGTCCTGCATGCCCTGTGAAATTTAAGCGAATGGTATGGTCTAATAATCCTCGCTCTCCATATTGGCGAGATATTTCACTACCGATAATCGTACCGACAACACGGTCTGTATTTTTAATTGGATAGTTTAGTGTAATTGGTGTTTTACTTACGATGCTTTGCTCTACTTTTTGTAAAAGTTCACGTACATCAAAGCTTTCTGCAATTTTATGATCTTGCTCCTGCTGTTTCGTACGTACTCCTTGCACTTGATGTAGCAATGCAGTTAAATCGAGCTGCCCTGCCTTCCAATGCCCTTTCGCACGTGCAGATACTTCAAGGACATCTGTACGTCCCACCATTTCCTCAACTGTACGGAAGCCTAACATTGCCATATACTCACGTAATTCCTCCGCAACGAAGCGGAAATAGTTCACCACATGCTCTGCATCACCCATAAATTTCGCACGCAACTCTGGATTTTGTGTTGCTACACCTACTGGACATGTATCCAAGTGGCAGACACGCATCATGACACAGCCTAAAACGACTAATGGTGCTGTCGCAAAGCCATATTCTTCGGCCCCAAAAAGAGCAGCCATTACTACATCTTTCCCTGTCATCAGCTTGCCATCCGTTTCCAACACAACACGGTCACGTAAACCATTTAACATCAGTGTTTGATGAGCCTCTGCCAAACCAAGCTCCCACGGTAAACCTGTATGTTTAATCGACGTTTTTGGTGAAGCACCTGTCCCACCATCGTAACCTGAAATGACAATAACATCTGCTGCGCCTTTTGCTACCCCTGCCGCAATCGTACCAACACCAGCCTTTGCAACAAGCTTGACAGAAATACGTGCATAGCGATTGGCATTTTTCAAATCATGGATCAGCTCTGCCATATCCTCAATTGAATAAATATCATGATGTGGTGGTGGGGAAATTAAGCCTACCCCTGGTGTTGAGCCGCGCACTTCCGCCACCCACGGATACACTTTATTGCCAGGTAATTGTCCACCTTCACCAGGCTTTGCCCCTTGTGCCATTTTAATTTGTAATT
This sequence comes from Metasolibacillus meyeri, assembly GCF_003049505.1. GTDB lineage: Bacteria > Bacillota > Bacilli > Bacillales_A > Planococcaceae > Metasolibacillus > Metasolibacillus meyeri. Next base: position 4,634 of record NZ_PYWN01000091.1, on the reverse strand, counting down.
CATCTGCATTGACTAAATAATGCGATTTTACACCGAAACGTCCTGAGGCAATTTGCTTAATGGCACTGCGACGATTATCCCCATTTGCATCTTGCGTATAACGCGCAGGATCTTCGCCACCTTCACCCGAATTCGAGCGTGCGCCAAGACGATTCATCGCAATTGCTAGCGTTTCATGCGCCTCTTTTGATAATGAGCCAAATGACATTGCTCCAGATTTAAAGCGTTTAACAATCGATTCAACCGACTCTACTTCATCTAAAGGTAAACGCTTTTCTGCCTTTTTAAAGTCGAATAAATTGCGTAAAAAACCGATGCGCTCTTCATTGGCCATTTCGGCATACATACGGTATAAGCCGTAATCATTTTTGCGTGTTGCCCATTGCAATGTATGGATTGTCTTTGGATTGAAGGCATGGTGCTCTCCATTGGCACGCCACTGGAAGTCACTGCCTGAATCGAGCTCCTGCTGTTTCGTTTGTAGTGCTGCTTGGTGGCGCTTTTTCGTTTCTTCACCAATCGTTTCTAAATCAATACCATCAATTTGCGAAGCTGTTCCCGTGAAATGCTCCTCAATAACCGCCTTGCTAATTCCTACTGCTTCAAATATTTGCGCCCCACGATAGGATTGCACTGTTGAAATACCCATTTTTGACATCACTTTCACCACACCATCAGCTATGCCTTTACGATATTTTTGAATCGCTACCTGATAATCGAGTGCAATATGCCCTTTCTGAATCGCTTGCTCAATCGTTGCATACGCTAAATATGGATGAATGGCATCGACGCCAAAGCCGATTAATGCAGCAAAGTGGTGCACCTCTCTTGCCTCACCACTATTGACAATAATGCTTACCTTTGTGCGTAAGCCAGCACGTACTAAATATTGATGTAAGCTACTTGCAGCTAATAAAATTGGTATTGTGGGCACGGTGATATCCTCATTTTGGTCTGTTAAAATAAGTAATGTTGTGCCTTGCGCAATCGCCTCTTTGGCTTGCTGTTGTATACGCTGCAATTCATTTGCTAAGCTTCCCGTAAATGTTAATTCGATCATTGTTTGCTGGAAGTCTAATTGTTTTTGACCAAGCAGCTCTTTGTATTCCCCATGCGTTAAAATAGGTGTATCAAGGAAAATTCTACGCGCATTAGCTGCTGTCGGATGCAATAAATCACCTTCAGCACCAAGCAATGTCATTGTCGATGTGACAACATGCTCACGGATGGAATCAATCGGTGGATTTGTTACTTGTGCAAATAGCTGTTTAAAGTAATTGAACAGCGATTGTGGACGCTCAGATAGCACAGCGAGTGGTGTATCATTCCCCATTGCGCCAAGTGGATCTTTCCCTTCCTTTGCTAAAGGAACCATATATTTTTGAATATCCTCAAATGTATAGCCATAAATTTGTTGCTGACGTGTTATATTTTGCACTTGCACATACGGTTCTTCCTTCGCTTCAAGCTTTAGCATATGCTCTTCTAGCCACTCAGCATATGGAGACGCTGTAGCCATTTCAGCCTTTAATTCATCGTCTGAAATGATTTTCCCTTGCTCTAAGTCAACAAGTAGCATACGACCAGGGCTAAGGCGGTCTTTATATAGCACATCTTCTTCTGCTACATCAATGACACCTGTTTCAGAGGAAAAAATAATATGGTCATCCTTTGTTACATATAAGCGCCCTGGACGTAAGCCATTACGGTCTAAAATAGCGCCAATTTGTTTGCCATCTGTAAAGCAAATTGCCGTTGGTCCGTCCCAAGGCTCCATCAAGCTTGCATGGTATTGATAAAATGCTTTACGCTCTTTTGCAATGCGTGGATTTTCTGTCCATGGTTCAGGAATTAACATCATTGCGGTATGTGCAGGTGTGCGTCCTGCTAGTACAAAAAATTCAAAGGCATTATCTAACATCGAGGAGTCAGAGCCTGTTGTATCAATAATTGGTAAGATTTTATGCAAATCATCGCCAAAAGCCTCTGACACAAATTGCTGCTCACGTGCCTGCATCCAGTTAATATTGCCGCGCAATGTGTTAATTTCTCCATTATGAATAATGTAGCGATTTGGATGCGCTCGCTCCCATGAAGGAAATGTATTTGTCGAATAGCGCGAATGGACAAGTGCTAATGCCGAGACAAAATGCTCATCCTGTAAATCTAAGTAAAACTCACGCACTTCCTCAGGCGCTAACAATCCTTTGAATACCATCGTTTGACTCGACATACTCGGACAATAAAAGGTATAACTCTGCGCTTTCGCCCAATGCTCGGTTTGTTTACGAATTAAGTATAACTTTCGCTCAAAGGCAAGATTATCAGCTGTGCTTGCTGCGATAAATACTTGGCGCACAAAAGGTGCTGTCGCCTTTGCTGCTTCACTTAAACATTCTTTATTAATCGGCACTGTACGCCATGCAATTAATTGCTGCCCCTCTTGCGCAATCAATTCATTTATCTTTTCTTCAATTGCTTGGCGCTGCTCTTCATTATTTGTAAAAAATAATTGTCCGACACCATACATCCCCTTGTCGGGTAGTTGTAGCTCTGGACATTTCGCTCTAAAAAAGGCATCTGGAATTTGCACCATTAATCCAGCTCCATCGCCTGTTTTGCCATCACTGCCACGCCCTGCGCGATGCTCTAAACGGCAGAGCATTTCCAAACCATTTTTTACAATATGATGAGAAGGTTGCCCTTTAATATTTGCATACATGCCAATACCACATGCATCATGTTCAAACTCCGGTGAATAAAGACCCTGTGCTGCTGGAACTTGATGAAAAGTCATAGATGATCCCCCCAAATTTATCAATAACGTATTTACATTTTATATTTTTCAGAATAATATAAACAATATATACTTTGGATATAATCTATCTAAAAATTAGATAAATGGGGTGGAAACGTTGGAGTTACGCCAATTACGTTATTTTGTTGAAGTAGCTGAACGCGAGCATATTTCAGCAGCAGCAGAGCATTTACATGTGGCACAATCAGCAATTAGTCGACAAATTGCCAATTTAGAAGAAGAATTAGGTACAGCGCTTTTTGAGCGTATCGGTCGCAATGTCAAGCTGACACCTGTTGGGAAAATCTTTTTGGAGCACAGCTTGACGGCCTTAAAAGCAATTGATTTTGCAACAAAGCAAGTAGAGGAGTATTTAGACCCGCAGAAAGGCGTTATTAAAGTTGGTTTCCCGACGAGCTTAGCAAGCTATGTTTTACCGACAGTAATTTCAGCCTTCAAACGCCAATATCCCGATGTTGCCTTTCAGCTACGACAGGGATCCTATAAGTATTTAATTGATGCGGTGAAAAATCGCGAGCTGAATTTAGCTTTGTTAGGACCAATCCCTCCAAAGGATGAATTAATTGATGTCCGTGTATTGTTTAGTGAGAATATGTATGCGCTTCTACCTATATCACATCCACTGGCCAAAAATGAAACGATTAATTTAATTGATTTACGTCATGAAGATTTTGTGCTTTTTCCAGATGGCTATGTTTTACAAAAGGTTGTTAGCGATGCCTGCCGTTCAGTAGGTTTTGTGCCAAATGTTACATCTGAGGGGGAGGATATGGATGCGTTGAAAGGACTTGTTGCGGCAGGTATCGGCATTACGTTATTACCTGAAAGCTCGCTCTATGACTCCACACCGCGCTTAACAGTAAAAGTGCCGATAGGGATGCCTGTTATTCGTCGAACAGTAGGTGTTATTTATCCAATAACGAGAGATTTAGCACCATCAGAGCAAATCTTTTTATCGTTTGTCAGTGACTTTTTCTCAAGGCTGACGCAGTTTCAATAATGTGTGAAAAATATTTTTATCTGTTTATTTACTATACTGTCTGTTAAAACATAAGCGTATTAGAAATAAAAAACGCCCAATTTTGGAATTTGTCTACAAAATTAGGTGTTTTTTAAATATGTTCATCAAAAAATACTACTATAGAACGAATATTGTCATCATCATTGTGCTACGTACCTTTAAATAATAACCTAATTTTCCAATTTAAAATTCGTCCCAACACATTCAACAAACATTACATACGTTTTTATAGCAAGCACACAACCATTAGTTTCATATGCTTCCCAAGTCTATAAACCAATATGTCTATCTAGTTGATTTTGAAGAATTTAGATAGCTATATCTTTTAATAATGCTGCTGGAACATCATTGCCAACAATACTTCTTATAAAATCTATATAAGGTGGACCTATTGAATTTCCGAGTATACTCGTCTTTTTAATTTTAAATTGTACATCATAATTATACATATCGGCAGAAATCATACGTTCAGCGAAGTGATAAGTATAGCGTTTAATATCCGCGTGTGTACTTTTAGAATTAGGTAACAAGTATATAAGATTTTCTATAGTCGTCAACTTGTGATTTTTAAACATAACTAAATACCCTACACCCTGATGTCCCGTTCCATCCCAATACTCATTAAAATTATCAGGCTCTACTAGCCCAACTATTAAAAAAAATTCAATTTCTGAATCAGCAAGTAATCTTGAAAAAGAATAGGATTTAAAATTATTCATCTGCATCACTCTCCTTAATTTTAAAATAATAAAATAAAATATTACAACTTTTATCATTTACCATATATATGGTAAA
>NZ_PYWN01000090.1 GCF_003049505.1 Metasolibacillus meyeri | reverse complement strand
TGCAGGTCAGTTAACCGTTGTCACAGGATGTGACGGTTTTAGGTTAACTTCTACTTCGAGCATGCTCGAAAAAATCCGGACGCAATTACGCTGGAGCGTAATTGATTATTTACCTTTAAAAACCGGTTGACGTTTTTCAATAAATGCTTGTATTCCTTCTTTTGCATCTTCTGATACAAAAACTGTACCAAAACTTTCAGCCTCAGCTACTACACCTTCATGGAAGGAAGCAGGCTTTGAATATTGCAACATCGCAATAGCTGTCTTAAGTGCAACAGGACTTTTCTTTGCGATTTTTTTCGCGATTTCAAGCGTTTTTGGTAATAGCTCCTCATCAGTAAATGCTTGATTTGCTAGCCCCCACTGGACAGCCTCTGCTCCTGTAATCGGGTCAGATGTGAACAGCATTTCCGCTGCCTTTGCGAACCCAACATAACGCGGTAAACGCTGTGTGCCTGCAAAGCCAGGAATTAGACCGAGCTGTAATTCCGGTAAACCGAGCTTTGCTCCTTCTGTCACATAGCGTAAATGACAGCCCATTGCAAGCTCTAGTCCCCCGCCTAACGCTGCACCATGAATAGCTGCAATCACAGGTTTTGGGAATGTTTCTAATCTCTCAAAAACATTTTGTCCATGCTGAGCTAACTTAGCAAATTCCGCACCTGATGATACTTCTGTAAACTCCTTAATATCTGCACCAGCAGAGAAAAAGCGCCCTTCACCATGTAGCATAATGACACGTACATCATCATTATGTTCAACTGCATCCAATATTTCATTGACTTCAGCAATCATCCCGCGCGATAACGCGTTGGCTGGTGGGCGCTGAATCGTTACAACCGCTACCCCTTCATCTATTGTCCAACTGAGAAATTCCATTCTCCCATACACCCCTTTAAGCTTTTAAGCCTTTCAGTAGTAATTGCTGCACTTTTGGCGCTTGTTCAAGTAAATCATAGCGATAGTCATTCATAACCCAAGTTGTTGTAATTTCATCTACTGTGCCAAATACCATTTGACGTGCTACACGAATATCCATTGCAGAATTAAATTCTCCAGATACCATACCTTCGATTAAAATTTCATCAAGTAATTGTAAATATTCCTTTAAAATCGCATTGATTTTTAAACGAATTTCTTTATTTGATTGACGCAATTCTAATTGTGTCACTGTAGCTAGATGATAATCGTTGGCTAATACTGCAAAGTGATTTTCAATCATTCGACATAATTTCTCTGAAGAAGTTTCACCACTTTTTAATATTTCCTGCAAATTTTCAACGAACACGACCATCTTTTCTTGAAAGACAGAAATTAAAATATCCTCTTTATTTTTAAAATAAAGATAAATTGTTCCGTCTGCTACACCAGCTTGTTTGGCAATTTTAGAAACTTGTGCCTGATGGTAGCCATTTTCAGCAATTGCAATCACAGCAGCATCAATAATTTGTTTATATTTTGGCTTATTGCGCTTCATGTTTTTCACCACCAGTACAAAAATCAATTACGCTTTGTTTTGAATTAGCCTATTGCTGACTCAAAACAAAAACATGAATGACCATTCATTCATGTTTTTATATTATTATTTGTTCTACTATATGTCAAGTAGTTCACAAAATATTTTATTATGATTTAGTAGGATACACACGTCTCTACAGATAATGCAATGAATGTGTATATTGCCTTTTATGCAGTGAGTGTTCAATACATTCACTTCTGGACGCAATTACGCTAAGGCGTCATTGCTTATGCTTCCTTCGCTGCAAGCTTTTGTTTTTCCTCATCGATTAACGTGCGTCGTAAAATTTTTCCTACTGCTGTTTTTGGAAGCTCTTTACGGAACTCATAGTGGCGTGGCACTTTAAACGAAGCCAAGTTTTTACGGCAAAATTCATTTAATTGTTCCTCTGTTACTGAATGACCTTCTTTCAATACAATATATGCCTTTACAGTTTCACCACGGTATGGGTCAGGAATACCTGCAACAACACATTCCTGTACTGCCTCATGCTCATACAGCACTTCTTCAACCTCACGTGGGTAAATGTTGAAGCCACCTGCAATAATCATATCTTTTTTACGATCAACAACATAGAAATAACCGTTTTCATCCATATAACCTAAATCTCCTGTTAAGAACCAACCATCGTAAAATGACATCGCTGTTTCTTCTGGGCGATTCCAATAGCCCTTCATTACTTGTGGACCTTTTACTGCAATTTCACCAATTTCACCTGGTGGTAAAGGCTCATAATCGCCTCCGCGTAAAACAATCGCATCTGTATTTGGCCAAGGTACACCAATTGAGCCAGTTATACGATCATGCCAAATAAAATTCGCATGCGTTACTGGAGATGTTTCTGTTAATCCATAGCCTTCAACTAATTTACCACCAGTAATTCTCTCAAATTTCTCCTGTATATCAACTGGTAATGGCGCTGAACCACTTAAACATGCCTTAATCGAAGAAAGGTCGTAATTACCGATACCTGGGTGGTTTAGTAAACCAATATACATCGTTGGCGCTCCTGGGAACAATGTTGGCTTCTGCTTATCGATTGTTTTTAGCGCTTGCTCCACATCAAATTTCGGTAATAATACCATTTTCCCCTTCATCATCACCGCTAAAATTAACACAGTTGTCATGCCATAGACATGGAAGAATGGCAATATGCCTAAAATTGATTCGTTGCCTTCTTCGCTTTTATACATCCATGCATCACACATTTTCGTATTAGCAATTAAGTTTTTATGCGTTAGCATAACCCCTTTTGGTGAACCTGTTGTTCCACCAGTATATTGCAATAATGCTAGGTCTTGCTCAAAATCAAAGTCGAGATCTATTGGTTGAGGTGAGCTAGACTGCATAATATGCGTAAATAGATGATTTGTTCCGCTATGCTCTACCTTTACACTAAAGCCATATTGCTTTTTTTGAATAAATGGATAAACTAAATTTTTCGGGAATGGTAAATAGTCTTTAATCCCGGTAACAATCACATTCTCTAAAGCGGTTTCCTTCATTATTTTCATTGCTCTCGGATACAAAATATCCATGACTAAAAGCACTTTGGCACCAGAATCAGCCATTTGATATTGTAGCTCTCGCTCTGTATAAAGCGGATTCGTTTGAACAACAATTCCCCCTGCATACATCGTACCATAATAAGCGATAACAGCTTGCGGACAGTTTGGCAGCATGACTGCCACACGATCACCTTTCTCCACCCCTAAAGAGCGTAAATAGTTAGCAAACTTCAAAGCTGACTCATAGAGCTCCTTATATGTTAGTTCCTTCCCCATAAAATGTACTGCTACTTTGTCAGGGTATACATTGTAAGCCTCCGTTAAAAATTGCTGTACCGGCATTGTCGGTAGCTCAATTTCATGCGGAATTTCCTCGGGATACTTCTTTAACCACACCTTCTCTGTCATAACATTCTCCCCTTCGCCTAGTATATTTTTCATATGCTATTAACAATCATTATAGTGAAAAATGAATGCGTTTACAATCGGTTTCTTGTTATTAATTAGAAAATTCGCTCGAATATGCAATTTATTACTTGCTATAGTTTATGGAGAACATGACTGTTTTTAGTACTAGAGAAAGGATTTATTTTTTGAATTAACTGAGCTTTTCTCTCACCTAAATGTTACGAAGAGCCTTGCCTGTTATTGTTACTGCTGATACTTCGCTTTCGCGCACAAAACAGTGCTCCTACAGTTACTCGTTGTGGAAAATATCACTGCCTGCTAATACGGGATAAAAACTCGTTAATATACTTTTTTAAAATAGCTGCGTTATCTAGCCAAGGGTAATGTCCAGCATGCGGAATCAATACAAATTTGCAGTTTTGCAAATTAGTTGCAAGCTCTGCCACATAACGATATGGTCGGGGATCTACCTCGCCATGAACAAAAAGGGAGGGAAATTTATTGAAGGCAACAGCTTGCTTAAACTCCTCGCTGCCAAAATACACATCGCACTCCGCACCAAGTTTTTGATTCACTTCATTGTTTACAAACTGTCCATCCATACGAGGAAGTTTATGAAAGTTATTTTGATTAAACAAATCCGTTCTTAAGCTAAGCTCACGTAATCGATGCTGTGTATGCGCTCTTTTCTCCCCCTCCATTGTTGCGATAGCTGAACGTAAATACATATACTCTGCTCTGTCAGATGGTGTCATGCTGTTCAGTCTATTTTCACGATAGTCCAGATGCCAAGCAGCATCAATACCTGTTCCCGATATATAAATTAACGCTTTAACATTTCTAGGGTATTTAATTGCATACGCTAATGCCAAAGATGCCCCCCAAGAATGTCCACATACAACCCAATTTTTCAGACCTAAATGAATGCGTAACTGCTCTAAGTCTTCTATAAATGTTTCAATATTATAAGGGCCTGTTTTCTCAGATCGCCAGCTTCCTCGTTGCTCATATCGAATCATTTGAAAGCAATTATCATCCAACAACGCGGATAGAGGTTCTAAATAATCATACGCTCCTGGTCCTCCATGTAAAAATACAATTGGCGTACCCTGACCTTGGACAAGATGCCAGAGTGACACACCGTTTACTTTCGCTATAATTCCTTGCATTTGCTCCTCCTTTGCTCAACAAACATAAAGCTTTTGGACGTACAAACAAATGCCTGCACGTCCAAAAGCCTCTATCTTGTCAACATATAATAAATCCCTACTACGATAAATGCGACACAAACAATCATTAACACTTTTGCTAGCTTTTCCATCTTCCGACACTCCTACGAAATACTTGCTCCAATAACAAATGATAAGCCGACCGAAATCGTACAAGAAATAAAGCCAACTGAACGATTATCATTGGCGATTTCCTCGTCTACTTTAATAAGCGGTGTTAAAAATTCAAATAAAAAATAAGCAAAAATAAGTAATGAAAAACCATATAACCCCCAGCCAAGCATCTCAATTAGCGATGTATGGCGCTCAATCGAATAGCGGAAAATATTACAAACACCTAAAATTTTTCCGCCTGTTGCCAAGGCTACAGCTACATTACCTTTTTTGATTTCCTCCCAGTTTTTATACTTCGTTACTACTTCGAACAATACCATCGACACGACTAAACAAAGTACAACAACGCTAAAATAACCGGCTGTCTCCACTAAAGGATGTTGCCAAAATGCAGATGCTAACATAAGCTCCCCCCTCTATTTTAATTCTACAACTGTTACGCCAAATCCACCTTCTCCAGCCTCACCGTAACGGAATGATTTCACACGCTTATGCCCTTTTAAATAACTTTGAATTCCTTGGCGCAGTGCCCCTGTCCCTTTGCCATGAATAATTGAAACACGTGGATAATTCGCCAACAATGCATCATCTAAATATTTTTCTGTACGCAACAGTGCGTCCTCATAACGCTCACCACGCAAATCTAATTCGAGCTTCACAAGGCTTCCTCGATTTTTAACATTTGCCATTGCGCGCGTTTGCTGTTCTTTCTCCGGCTTCACATATTGTAAATCAGATTCTGGTAGCTTCATTTTTAAAATCCCAATTTGGACAACCCACTCGTCATTCGATGCTTTTTCTAATACAACACCCTTTTGACCATAGCTAATTACTTTTACTTCGTCACCTATAGCTAAATTTTGCGCACGATTGCGTTCTGCTGCTACTTTTTGTAGTACCTTATTGTCCTGTGGAGCTGTTTCTTCTAAACGCTTTTTCGCATCGATTAATTCATGCTCTTTGACAGCACTCGCTGCATTTTTTTTCATTGCGCGCAGCTCTTCAATAATAGCTTCCGCATCACGTTTCGCATCATCAACAATTTTGCGCGCCTTTTCTTTCGCCTTTTTCTCTAAGCTCTCTTTTTTATCATCATATGTGCGAATACGCTCTGTTAACTGCTCATGTAAATATTTTGCTTCCTCTAATAAGCCATGTGCTTCCTCCGCTTCACGCTCTGAACGTACACGACTTTCTTCTAAAGAGGCGATCATAGATTCAACTTCATGACGATCCGTTCCTGTAAATGATTTCGCACGGTCGATAATATTTGTTTTCAAACCAAGTCTTGTGGAAATTTCAAATGCATTGGAGCGCCCTGGCACACCGATTAATAAGCGATATGTTGGGCTTAATGTTTCAATATCAAACTCCACACTCGCATTGACTACGCTCGGGCGATTATAGCCGTATGCCTTTAATTCAGGATAATGCGTCGTTGCCATAACACGTGCACCATAATCTACGACTTCATCTAAAATCGCAATCGCAAGTGCTGCACCCTCTTGTGGGTCCGTACCTGCCCCAAGCTCATCAAATAACACAAGCGATTTATCATCAAACTTGCTTAAAATATCGACAATATTAACCATATGAGAAGAGAATGTTGACAGCGATTGCTCAATCGACTGCTCATCTCCAATATCAGCGAAAATTTGCTCAAACACCGTTAGCTCTGAACCATCTAACGCTGGCACAGGTAAACCTGATTGTGCCATTAATGTACAAAGACCGACCGTTTTTAACGTTACCGTTTTACCACCTGTATTTGGTCCTGTAATAACAATCGCTGTCACATCGCGACCAAATTCAATCGTGTTCGCTACCGCTTCTTCAATTGGTAACAGTGGATGTCTTGCACGTACTAAGCGAATATAGCCGTCTGCATTCATTTTCGGCATCGTACATTTATTCGCTTGACCATATTTACCTTTTGCTAAAATCACATCGATTTCGCCAAGCAGTTGAACGAGGACAAATAAGTCATGTCCCACTTCCTCCACTTTTACTGTCAAAGCGAGTAAGATGCGCTCGATTTCGGCTTGTTCCTTCACCTTTAAACGTTGCACTTCATTATTTGCTTGCACAACCGCATCTGGCTCAATAAATAATGTTTGACCTGATGATGATTGGTCGTGCACAATCCCACCATAATGTCCGCGGTATTCCTGCTTTACCGGAATAACAAAGCGGTCATTACGAATCGTAATAATCGAATCTGACAGCATTTTCGCTGCATTTGCACCGCGCGTCAAGCTTTCTAACTTTTGGCGTACTTTTGCTTCCTCTGCACGACGTGACTGACGAATTGTTCGCAATGTCACACTTGCAGAATCCAAGACACCGCCATTCTCATCGATGCAATCATTAATTTCATGTTGTAGCGCTGTTAAAACTGGTATTTGCTCTTTACGCTCAATAAAATGCGGAATCGTGATTGTTTCATCCGCCTCTAAATCCTCTATAAAATTACGTAAAATACGACTCGCTCGTATTGTACTCGCAATTTCCATTAATTCCATCGGTGAAAGCATCCCACCGATTTGGGCACGCTTTGCATGTGGACGCACATCAAAAATGCCCCCCATCGGCACATTGCCCTTTACGCGTAAAATGGATAACCCCTCATCCATTTCCTCTAATAGTGCTACAACTGTTTCATAATCTGTTTCAGGCACTAGCTCTTCAATCGCAGATTTCCCAATTGAAGATGTACAAAACTGTGCAACCTGTTGTCGTATTTTATCAAACTCTAGTGTTTTCAATGCTCGTTTTTCGATCATGAAAAACACCCCCTATGTCTATTTATTTCGGCGAATCCATGCCTCAAATTGGGCCAACGTCCATGTATTGACAATCAATTCCTTTTTTAGCCATGCCTTTTGTGCATATTGAACCCCTATGTCCATAAAGCGCAAATGCTCGATTGCATGAGCATCTGTATTAATGGCAATTGGTACATTTTTCTCCATCGCTAGCTGTAAATGCTCTGTGCATAAATCAAGGCGATATGGATTCGCATTTAATTCAAGTATTTTACCATGCTCCGCTGCCCATTCAATCAACTGCGGAATATCTGGATTATAGCCACCACGCTGCCCAACGATTCGCCCTGTTGGATGCGCAATCATGTGCACATATGGATTTGTTATGGCCGTATAAAGTCGCTCCATAATCTTCTCTTGCGACTGTGTAAAGCTTGAATGAATCGAAGCGATAACAAAATCAAGCTCATGCAACACTTGATCTGAAAAATCCAAGGTTGCATCTGGTAATATATCCATTTCCGTCCCTCTAAATAAACGGATGCTGGACTGCTGTGCATTAAATTGTTCAATTTCTACCTTTTGTTTCGCTAAACGTTCTGGCGTTAAGCCGTTTGCTACTTTCAAATATTGTGAATGGTCGGTAACGACTGCATATTGATAACCTTTTTCAATTAAAGCCTGTCCCATTTCTGCAACGGAATGTGCCCCGTCAGACCATGTTGTATGCAGATGCAAATCGGATATAATATCGTCTAGTTGAACGAGCTGCTGTAATTCCTCTATACGCTCCAATTCTTTGCCACTTTCACGTACAGCAGGTGGAATAAATGGCAAATCAAAATGGGCGAAAAACTCTTGCTCAGAGGCAAATGTCATCATTGTCCCGTCTGGCTGTTCTACTCCATATTCACTAATTTTTTTGCCTTGTGCCTTTGCAAGCTGGCGCATGCGCACATTATGATCCTTTGAGCCTGTAAAATGATGCAAGGCAGTCGCATATTCGCTCAGTGTAACTAATCGGAAATCGACGCTAACAGGCTCGTCTTGATCTAAAACAACCGATATCTTTGTATCGCCAGCCGCAACAATTTCTAAAATAACAAGCTGTGATAAAATCGCCTCTCTTACGGCTTCAGGCGCAGTTGTTGCCACGATAAAATCGACATCCTTGCTCGTTTCATTTGTACGACGGAAGCTACCTGCAACTGAAAAGCGCTCTACTTCCGCAATTTTGGCAAGCACCTCATTGATTTCTAACACAACAGATTCTAGCTGCCAAATTGGTAGTCTTTCTGCACGTGAGCCTAAATTCATTAATTCCTTTTTTATTTTCTCTTCCGTTTTTGCACCAAAGCCTGCTAGTGCCTGTACTTGCCCTGCTTCACATGCTTGTAATAGTGAATCGACATCCGTCACACCTAGTTCTTGATAGAGCTTCGCTAGCTTTTTACCGCCTAGGCCAGGTACTTTCATTAAAGGAATCAAGCCTTTTGGCACAGCTTGCTCTAGCTCCTGTAAAACAGCTGATTGCCCGTTTTGCAGTAAATCTTCAATGACAGCAGCCGTCCCTTTTCCAATGCCTTTAATTGCTGTAATATCCTCTATTTCACTTAAGCTACGCTCATCTGTTTCGAGTGCAGCCGCCGCTTTACGAAACGCGGATACTTTAAATGAGTTTTCTCCTTGTAACTCTAAATATAAAGCTATTTTTTCAAGCGTACGAATAATCACCTTTTTGTTCATGTTTCTCTCCCCTTAAGAAAAGCCTCCCTCATTTATCGAGAGAGGCTCCACTCATAACAAGTGTTATTTATTTTACGTAAATGTACCACCAGTTTTGAAACATTTTCGTAATCACTGGCGTATGCTCCAATATTAAGCTTGTTAAAATCGATTTGTTCAACACACTTTGGATAAATTCCAATGGTAATAATGCCAACACATATAACGCAATAAAAATGATGAAATAAAATTCAATAAAGCCTAATACAGCGCCTAATAAGCGATTTAACGAACCAAGTAGCGGTAAATACGTTAAAAAATCAAACATGGAGCCAATAATTTGCAAAACCAGCTTCGTGACAAAGAAAATAAGCGCAAAAGCAATGACGCGATAAAATGTACGATCGACATCTAAAGAATCCAATACTAACGTCATCGTCGCATTTTCTGTAAAACCAGGATATGGAATCCATAGCACGAATTTTTGCGCCAATGGTTTATAATAAATATAGGCTACAAGCAAGGCAATAAGAAAGCTTCCTAAATGAATCAATTGAACAATAAAACCACGTTTTGCTCCAATAACACAACTTATAAATAAGATTACTAATAAAATAATATCTAGCATTTACTCAACCCTTTAACCTTTTCACTTCTTCTTCGAGCGCCTCGACTTGCGCTTTCAGTTGTAATAATTCATGTACAGAATTAACCGCTGTAAGTACTGCTAGTCTCGTGCTATCTAATGATGGATTATGTGCACTTATTTGACGCATTTTATCGTCGACAATGGAAGCAACTAATCGCATATGCCCTGTCGATTCCGTACCAACCATTTTATATGTACGTCCATAAATTTCAACTGAAATTCGATTTTTTTCTTGTTCAGCCAAAGTAATTCCTCCCAAAAGCATAGGCAACGACAGCAACTCAAGCAGGTAGCCAGTGCACTTCACATACAGTATTTGAAGTAACAATATATGGCTTTATGCAATTCCTGTTCGATTTTCTGCAATTTTCATACTACCTATCATACCATTTTTACCATATAGAATACAACATTAGACTAATTGCAATGCGGTAGTATCGGCATTTTAGATGTTTTCGACTGCGTAAGACACTGTATATGGTGAGGTAAGGCGAAGCTTAGCAATTAAGGGAAATGAGTATATTATGTAAGAATTTATTTTCAGCTATATTTTCTAAATTACTATCATCAAAATTAATATAAAAAAAGCAGCAGTCACAGTATAGGACTTCTGCTTCTTTATATCATTTAAGAATTCTTTTCAAATACCACAATTCTCAAATATTTAATATACGAATCGCTTAATTTCAGATAATTTTCTTTGTAACATGACATTCTCTTTTTTCATTTGGGACAATTGATGCTCCACTATTTTTCCCCGTAACCTTTAGGTGCTGAGGCAATTAAAACAACTTTTTCTTTTTGCTCTTTTTTCATTGTTCATCCTCCCAACAGCTTTTTAGGAAATAACAATACTAATATCCCTTTGATTTTATGATAGCATCCAGCACATAATTTTGATACTTCAAGGCATAATCACTCGTCATCTCTCCATTTGCCGGGATTGGTCAATTGCTGATTTTAAACTTAAATTAAGTAGCATTTAATCCTATTAACACTTCATTTTTAACATATAAATCCAAGCAGTTGACTTCTCCTCTAATCACTCGCACAATAAAGGAAGTTCATAGAAAGGACGAAAGCAATGACCAATATCGTTTTACTCTTAACAAATGACCAAGTGCAAGAAGTGAAAAATGCTTATGCCAAAAATCAGGTGAGCCGCAATGCACCAGGCGTCGTCTTTGCTGCAAAATTAACAGATACATCAATTACTGCATATAAATCTGGCAAAGTGATGTTTCAAGGCGGCGGTGCAGAGCGTGAGGCGGCTCGCTGGGGAACTGCTACTACAAATGCCAAAAGTAGCGCAGCAAAGGGCGACAAGCTACCTGAAAACTTTGCTGATCTGTCTGTTGCCGGCTCAGATGAAACAGGTACAGGTGATTACTTCGGTCCAGTTACTGTCGCAGCTGTTTATGTACCAGCAGACAAAATTCCACTTGTGCAGGAGCTTGGTGTAAAAGATTCGAAAATGCTGACGGATGACTATATGCGAAAAATCGCTCCTGATTTAATGAAAGCTTGCACATACAGCATTTTGACATTGCGCAATGACAAGTACAATGCCTTACAAGCAAAGGGCTACTCGCAAGGAAAGATAAAAGCATTGCTCCACAATCAAGCGCTCAAGCATGTGTTAAACAAAATTGCTCCAGAAGAACCACAATATATTTTAATTGATCAATTTGCGGTGCGCGACACGTATTATCGCCATCTACAAAAGGAAAAAGAAATCGTCCGCGACAATGTCTTATTTTCGACAAAGGCAGAAAGTTTACATGCTGCAGTCGCAACTGCCTCCATTTTAGCTCGCTATGCATTTTTGAAGGAGATGGATCGTTTAAGTGAGCTCGTTGGTTACACTTTACAAAAAGGGGCAGGTAGCAAAGTAGACGTAATGGCCGCAAAAATTTGGAAAACAAAAGGTGAAGAAACATTGCGCTCCATTTCCAAATGGCATTTTGCCAATACGGAAAAGGCACGAAAGTTACTAAAATAGTAAAAAAGGGGTGTCCTAGTATCATTTCCCGGGCACTCCTCTTCCTAATCTATCCATTGCTACAGACCATGCAAAAGCGTATAAATCATGGCATAGCCTATGCTATATTCAGTCAAACGCCCTTCTAACCCGCCCTCTTCATCCAGTAATTCCTCATCTACCATATTCATGTCTGGAAATTGTTTCACCATGTCCTGATACCATTTTTGTAATGCTAGTGTTGTAATTGCTAGTGTTGTATAATCATGAGGTTCCACCCATTTTGTTTGTTCATCATACCATTGCAAAAAAGCTTCTTTATTGCTTGGAGCTTGCTCTTTATCAAAAACCATTAAATCATAGCTCATAGTTTCACCTCCAAAAGAATGTACGTTCTCATTTATCTATTATAATAGATAAATAATTTTTTGAAAACTCTATTTTTTATCAATTACGTCAGTAACTTAGACCAACATGATAATCACACACTTGTCATGACGTTCTTAGACGGATTTCTTCTGTATCAGCAAGGTTTTTGGAACTTCTTCTGATAGATTTCTTACATTCATCCCCACACTTATGAACACGAGAGACTTCTTTATTCATATCAGACATCTCACTTTCACACAGTAAACATTGCTAAATTAAGTAAAATTTGTGCTGAAAAGATCGCTATAGTGCTAGGTATATTTCAAAACAAGGGAATTTATATGCAATCGCTATGAAATTTCTATAATATGAAAGAAGAACTAATATTAGGAGGTAAATATATGCAACCTGAACAACTTGATCAATTAATTTTAAGTGGCGATTGTGAAATGATTTATAATCAAACGAGCGAGCTTTTTCAAAATCAAATTGCTTTATCTGAATTACAGGACGTTATTTGTTCTTTCAGCGAAGGTACGCAGCAATGCTTCCTTCAAGCTATTACGCCTATTGGAGATAGCAAGGAGTACACATGGATAGACGATACAGGAACGAAAGGAATAATCGCCCTGTTTGACAGTGAAAATATCATTACGGCTCTGCAGTTGCTTCCGCTTCAGCCTTTTCCTGAAACGGATCAACAATGGACAAAAAATGAATTTATTTTGCCTATGCGAGACGAATGGTTTACTTTTTGGGGAGGCAATAATGAGTTAATTAATTATCATTACCCTTACGCAAGCCAGCGCTATGCCTTCGACTTCGTTATTATGGAAGAAAACCGTACATATGCTGGGCATCCAAATGACAATGAACATTATTTTGCCTTTGGAAAAGAGGTTGTTGCCCCTGCTGCAGGTACGATCGTGAAAATTGAAAATAATATTATAGACAACAAACCAGGGGAAATGAATGAAGAAAACCCATCTGGTAACTACATTGTCATTGACCATGGTCATAATGAATATAGCATCATTGTTCATTTCAAGCAGCATTCTCTCACCGTAACAGAAGGTGATTACGTGAAACAGGGAGAGGTAGTAGGTTTGTGTGGCAATTCAGGTCATTCAAGCGAAGCACATATCCATTTCCAAGTGAGTGATTCACCTATTTTAGATGATGGTCGCTCTATTCGTATTCGATTTAAAGATGGTAGAGAGCCGAGACGAGGAGATTTCGTGCAACAAAGCCCATCATGATTGCACTAATAAATCGTGTTTTTAGTCAGCGTGTACCTCTTCTCTCACCATCCTATTGAAATAAATATTTCGAAAATCGAATAAAATACGTGAAAGTTGTTCGGAATTTTTGTAAAATAGAAAAGAATTTGTTTATAGGGGGAATTTTCATGACAACGAATTATCCAGAAGTGTGGGATTTAGATGTATTTTTCGCAGGTGGCAGTAGCTCACCTCAATTTGCAGCACATTTAGAAAAAACAGCGGCTTTAGTGCAAGACTTACAGCAATTTGTGAGCGAACTTTCCGTGCCACAGGCTGCCACGGAAACAGCAGGCTTATTACAGGTGATTGATAAGGTGAAGGATGTCCGTCAGCATATGGGACAAGCAGGCGCGTTTTTATCTTGTTTAAATGCGCAAAATATTAAAGACCGTGAAGCGATGTTATTGCTAGGTAAAATTTCTTCACTTCATGCAGAAGTAGCACCATCATATGAAAAGCTCCGTCAATTAGTAGGTCAAATTGAAGAAACAATATTCCAGCAATTAATTGCAACAGATGAGCTTGCTCCATTTGCCTTCATCTTAACGGAGTGGCGTGATGCATCAAAAGAATCGCTTTCTGAAGAGGAAGAGGCCTTGATTTCTTCGTTAACAGTTGATGGCTACCGTTCTTGGGGCGAAATGTATGATTTATTAATTAGCGATATTCGTGTAGAGGTTGAAGTAGATGGCGAAGTGAAATCGCTTTCTGTCGGTCAAGTGAATAACTTAAGCTCACATAAAGACCCAAAAGTGCGTAAAGCAGCTTTTGAGGCAATTGAAAAAGTATTTACAGAGCGCGAGGAATTTTTCGCGAAAACATTAAACCATTTAGCAGGCTTCCGCTTAAACGTTTACAAAAAGCGCGGTTGGGACAATGTGTTAAAAGAGCCGTTAACAATTAACCGTATGAAGGAAGAAACACTTGATGCGATGTGGGGTGCAATTACAGAGCGCAAGGAAACATTTGCACGTTATTTAACACATAAAGCACAAATGCTTGGCGATGAAAAATTAAACTGGTACGACTTTGACGCACCTGTAACAGAAGCGACAGCAAAAATGGATTATCAAGAAGGTGCTGCCTTTATTTTGAAACATTTCGGTCGTTTTGGCGCAGAGTTAGAAGCATTCTCACGCACTGCATTTGAGGATGGCTGGATTGAAGCGGAAGACCGTGACAATAAAAAACCAGGTGGCTTCTGCACAGGCTTCCCATTAGCACAACAATCACGTATTTTCATGACATATTCAGGCTCTATGTCTAATGTAGCGACATTAGCACACGAGCTTGGTCATGCATTCCATAGCTATGCACTACGCCCTGTTCACCCATTAAATACAGGCTATGCAATGAACGTGGCAGAAACTGCGTCTACATTCGCAGAGATGATTGTAGCAGATGCAGCAGTGGAAGAAGCTAGCACAAAAGAAGAAAAAATCGCTTTATTAGAAGATAAAGTACAACGTTCTGTTGCCTTCTTTATGAATATTCATGCACGTTTCTTGTTCGAAACACGCTTTTATGAAGAACGTAAAAATGGTGTTGTTTCTTCAAAACGCTTGAATGAATTAATGGAAGAAGCGCAGCGTGAGGCGCATGCAGGCGCTCTTGGCGAAACGCACCCTCACTTCTGGGCTACAAAGCTACACTTCTTTATTACGGGTGTACCGTTCTACAACTTCCCTTACACATTCGGTTACTTATTCTCGCTCAGCATTTATGCGAAGGCAAAAGAGGAAGGCACTGGGTTTGAAGAGAAATATATCGCATTACTACGTGATACAGCGGTAATGACGGTGGAAGATTTAGCAATGAAGCACCTAGGCGAAGATATTACAAAACGTGATTTCTGGCTAAAAGGTATCGCACTTTGTGAAAAAGATGTTGAGGAATTTATTGCGTTAACATCGAATTAATTAAAGCAGGCAAAGTCGTATATGACTTTGCCCGTTTTTTTATTGTGCTTGATAATCTTCTCTTTTTGTTACATCTACACGTTTCACAAAGAATGTTAAAATAAGCGCGACGAATGAAACAACTGTTGCTACAAAGAATGTGAAGTTAATGCCATCGAGCATTGCTGCTTGCCCAATTTGTGCAGTCATTTCTGCAATTTGCGCCTCTGTTGGCTGAATGCCGCTAGCCGCAGCTTGTTCTTGTGCTTCAGCTGCTAACGTGGCCGCACGTGACTTTGTATGTGCATTCATAATTGTAACGAAAATAGCTGTACCAATTGCACCTGTTACTTGCTGTGCTGTATTGTTAATCGCTGTACCATGCGGATTCATCTTCATTGGTATTTGATTTAAACCGTTTGTCATAATCGGCATCATGACAAGCGCCATACCAAATGCACGCACCGTATAAACTGTAATAATATAAGCGTATGAAGAATCCATCGATAATTTAGATAAATAATATGTTGATATGGTCATAATAATTAGCCCAATAACCGCAATAAGACGAGGGCCATATTTATCAAAAAGTTTACCTGTGATTGGCGACATTAAGCCCATCACGAGTGCCCCAGGAAGCATCATTAAGCCTGCATCAAACGGTGAAATACCGCGCACTGTTTGTACATAGGCAGGTGTTAAAATCATCCCTGAAAACATTGCCACAGACATTACCATCGAAATAACAGATGATAGAGCAAACATTGGATATTTATAAATACGTAAATTCAATAATGGCTCATCTAATTTTAATTGACGTACAATAAATGTAGCTAAAGCAATCGCCCCTATAATAATCGTACCGTATACTTCTAGCTCTCCCCAACCTTTTGAGCCTGCCATACTGAAGCCATATAGTAAGCCGCCAAATCCAACTGTTGATAAAACTAATGATAGATAATCAATCGTTACTTCACGTGTTGGCATAATATTGCGTAGCTTCCACATACCAAGAAGCAAGCTAATTGCCGCAAATGGAATAATCATTTCGAAAAGCACACGCCAATCGTAATGCTCGACAATCCAGCCCGATAATGTTGGGCCAATAGCTGGCGCCGCAAACATCACTAAACCGAATAACCCCATCGCTGTCCCTCGTTTTTCAATTGGGAAGCTAATTAACATAATATTCATTAATAACGGTGACATCGTCGCTGCTCCCGCTGCCTGTACCATACGTCCTGCAATTAAAATACCGAAACTTGGCGCAAATGCCGCCATCACTGTCCCAAGTAAAAATAATCCCATCGATACAGTAAAGATTGTGCGGTTTTTAAATTTTGTAATTAAAAAAGCCGATGCTGGAACTAAAATTCCACTCACTAGCATATAGCCTGTTGAAAGCCATTGAACGGTTGAGTAATTTTCAATATTTAAGTCAACCATAATGGAAGGTAATGCGATATTTAACAATGTATTATTTAAAAAAGCGACAAATGTGCCAATAAATAAAATGGCAATCATTAAATACGGCGGTTTTTTTAATGTTTCTGTTGTCATATTTAAAATCCTCTCTTCTTTATTATTTCATGTTTCGAAGTTTCACTCGATTTATTTTATACTCACAGTCTAAAATTATCAACTATTTTTTACTACCAGTTTAAAAACATTGAAATATAAGCGTTTTAAAGATAGAATGATAGTATAAAATAAAAACAAGTAACACCTAATAAAAGTAAATTCAAGGGAATGAACTAAAATGAATACAAGAAAAAGGAAAATTATTGAGGCATCGTTACAGCTTTTTATAGAAAAAGGCTTTCATCATACATCAGTGCAAGATATTATTGAGCATTCAAATATTTCAAAAGGTACGTTTTATAATTATTTCGCTTCTAAAAACGAATGTTTTTTAGCTATTTTAGAACAGCTACGTTATACAGCACAGCTACAGCGTTATGAATTGCTTACTAATCGTGATGAGCAAGATATACATGTACTCATTGAACAAATCATTATTCCAATGAAGCTTCATGAGGAGCAAAATTTAATGACATTATTTGAAGGTATTTTTCAATCAAGTGATTTGGAATTGAAGAAAGGATTACGTCAACATCGCTTTCATGAAATAAAATGGCTGACAGAGCGTTTTATCAATGTTTTTGGTGAGGAAATTCGACCATATGCCTTCGAATGTGCGCTGATTTTTTTTGGTATTACACACTATTTAGGGATGGCATGGCGCGGAGCGTATCATGTACCAGCTGACTTACATCAGCTAGTACAAAAAGGATTAGAATATGTTGAAGCATTGTTACCAACGATGCAGCAAAACAATGATGTATTAATTACTATTGATGCTTTGCAGCGTATACAAAAGAAAAGCGAGCAGCCTGTTATTACAAAGGAATGTGTCATCGAACAGTTGACAGGCTTCGTTAAGCAATTAGAAACGAAAACAAATGCATCAGGTCATGAGCTCGTCACTTTTCTTATCGAGGAATTAACACAACCCTCATGGCGAAAGCATGTGATTAAAGCAACACTCCAAAGCTTCCGCACTGCATTTAAAAACACAACACACGAAGCAGAGGCAATTGAATTATCTTATAAAATTGCGTTCCTATTAAAATAATTAGCAAAATCTGAATGCACCCATTCAACACAAAAGGGATGCTTGAAAAATTGTTACCTTTTCAAGTATCCCTTTTTTATGTCTATTTAATAAAATTCACAAAAACATAACGAACGGTCCGATAATAAGTATTTGTAGTGGCAATGCTACCACGGAATTTTTACCGAACATCGTTACATATTCGGCTACAAAATGAGCAGACATATGCCCTCTATGTCTGCTCATCATAATCACACCATATAAAAACATCACCAAAAATAAACATTTCAATGTTTTTTGCCGCTATCCACCGAATCAAGATAAAATAGTCCACCATTCACAACATCCATTTTAATTTTTGCTTGATAGCGCTCCTGCAATGCCTGTTGCTCAATAGTATAAGTTTCAGGCTTTTCTTCAATATTATCGTAAAAATAATTTAATACGCGCTGTTCTCGCTGCCATTTGATTGCAGCTTCATCCGCCCAAGCATGGTTATCCTGTAAAATAATTTCTTCCATTGTCATTTGTAAACGTTGCAAACCCCTTGCTGGCGTAATAATATGTTGCACACAAAAACTGTTTTGTGGTTTGGTCGCTTGCAAATTCTTTTGTACGAGTAGCCCATGAAAATCTCGCATCACATAGCCTGTCATTAAATTTAGGCCAAATGAATAGAGCATTTCTTTTGTGCAATCACAGCAGTATGCTACTTTATAATTTACTGCAAGCCATGGTGTTAAGAAATTTTGCGCAACGGCTTCTGTATGCTCATACAATTGCACATATGCCCCTAACTCCTCAGTTACTTGATGTAACTGCTGTAATCTTGGTGAACCAAAGTGAATGATCTCTCCCTGCCCTTGCATGCTCGTTGTCAAATTTAATCGAGCTGGATTTGGTACGCTATTTGTCGCTTCGATATATTGCCAATAAAATGGGCGATTCATTATTTTTTTATCCATTTCAACGGTTAATTGCACGTGTAAGGCGTCATGTTGTCGTACAACCTCACAGCCTGTTTCACTAAAAAAATTCATTAAAAATTGATTGATTTGTTGCGAATCCATAGCCTCCATCATCCGCTCCTATTCGTTAAAATCGCATCTAATTCCCCAACTACTTGCTCAAACACATCAATTTTTTGATGAAGTAGCGCCAAAATATGTTGCTCAATAGTTTGTTCAACTGCAAAATTATAAATTTGTACATCTTCCGTCTGTCCTAAACGATGAACACGTCCAATGCGTTGTTCCAGCTTCATCGGATTCCATGGCAAATCATAGTTAATGACATGGCTACAAAACTGCAAATTAATGCCCTCGCCACCAGCCTCTGTTGCAATTAATACTTGTGCATACTCTTTAAATAAATGCTTCATATAATCACGCTTACTTTTTTTATATTTGCCATTAAATAAAACAGAGGTAATGCCCATTTCGTATAAATACGCTTGCAAATAGTGCTGTGTTGCACGATATTCTGTAAAAATAATGACTTTACTATTAATTTGCTTAATTAATTCTACTGTTTTTTGCGCCTTTGAATTGATTGTTAATTGTTGCAAGTTTTCGATGAGTTCCTCGGATTGCTCTGACATTTTGGATAATGTTTCATAAACAGCTTCTTTACTGCTACATAGCTCCTTTTGCAGTGTTAAGCGCGTAATTGGATTCGGTACGTTTAAGTTGCTTATTTGCTCATATAGCGTCTGTTCCTCTGGTGAAAAATGAATCGGTACAATTTGTACATGACGCTTCGTCCATTCAATATTTGTGTCCTCTCGCCGATTTCGCACCATCACTTGATGCACAAGCTCCTGTAAAAATTCTTGATGTGCAATTGTTTGTTTTTTAGCTGAAAATGCAGCTTGAAATGCCTCATAGCTCCCTAATTGCCCAGGCTTTAATAAGGAAATTAAATAGAACAATTCAAAAATATTGTTTTGAATTGGTGTTGCTGTTAGCAATAAACAAAACTTCTTTTTCAGGCTTTGCACAAACTCATAAATTTGCGTTTTATGATTTTTTAATTTATGCGCCTCATCAATAATTATCATGTCGAAATTTTGCGCATAAATTCGTTCTTTATGCGGGCTTTTCTTGGCGGTATCCATACTCATCACAACGATATTACATTGATCGAGCCCATATTTTTTATGATAAGCAACTGCCGGAATGTGGAATTTCAATGTCAGTTCCTCAATCCATTGTGTAATGAGCGAGGCTGGTGCTAAAATAAGCACCTTTTGTACAAGTCCTCGCACCATATACTCCTTCAAAATTAAGCCTGCTTCAATCGTTTTTCCTAAGCCTACTTCATCCGCTAAAATCGCCTTCCCATGCATTTGCTCAATAACTGTCGTTGCGGCATCAATTTGATGCTGTAACGGCGAGAGCATGGGCAAATATTTCACACATTGCAAACCCGAAAAATCTAAGATTAACTGAGCCTTCGTCTTCTCATAGTTCATTTGATAGAGTGCCCAACTTTGCCAAGGCTGCTCACCGTTTAGTCGCTGCATAAAACCTTCTTGCCATTCCGTTGATTGTTCAATTTCCATATGGACCACCTCAACATTCAATTGCTTGTAGGGTGTCCCAAAAAACAAACTTTATTCGTAGGCAATTGTTGGATGAATAAGCTCACTAAATTTCTTTGCCGCTCTTGAAAGTGGAACTGACTTTAAATGACAAATGCCAATACTTCGTTCAGGCAATGGTTGCTGTAATGGCAATTCATATAATAGTCCCTTTTCTAAATATTCCATTGCAAACTCCTTCGTCACACAGGCAATCCCTAAATTGATTTGCGCAAACTGTAGCAATAAATCATGTGAGCCTAGCTCAAACTCTGGCGTTAACTGGTAGCCTTGCTCCTTTAAATATTCTTCTACATAATTACGTGAATTCGCCTTATTACCAAGAAAAATTAACGGCATTTTCATTAACAACGACAAAGGAACTGGCTTTTTCGTTAAGTTTTTATATTTTTCCCCACACACAAAAATATCATGAATTTGCTTGCATGGATGCACTTGCAATTGCTCGTCTTGAATCGGTAAATTACAAACGCCCACATCCGCTTCTCCCGCTCTTATAAAATCTCGGATTTCAGATGTTGTTCCATTTAATACAGTAAGTCGAATACCTGGGTACTTCAAATGGAACATTTCTAAATAAGGTAGCAAAAAATAACGTGAAATTGTATCTCCTACGCCGATACGTAGCTGACCTGTCGTCAAATGCTTAAATTCCAACAGCTTCTCTTCACCAGCATGCAAAATGCCGAGCGCTGATTGTACATATTCATATAACACTTGTCCTTCATCAGTTAAAACTGCTCCTTTTGGCGTACGATGGAAAAGGGGTATTGTTAGCTCCTTTTCTAATTTCATTATTGCTTGGCTAACAGCAGATTGCGTCATAAATAGCTCTTCTGCAGCTTTGGAAAAGCTTTTATTTTTGCTGACTACATTAAAAATACGATAATAATCTAATTTTCCAATCATATTAATATTACTTATACTCCTCATAATTATTATTAATTTTACTTATAACATATCAATGATGTATAGTAAACAATGTAGTTTTTATCTTTAGGCACAAAGATAAATGGATGAAAACGTTAGGAGAGATACTATGGAACGTGTAGTTGGAACAGTTGTACGAGGACTTCGTGGTCCTATTATTAATGAAGGTGACGATATTGAACAAATCGTTGTTGATACAGTATTAAATGCAGCCAAAGTAGAAGGTTATTCGATTGAAGATCGTGATATTATCACTGTTACAGAATCAGTTGTAGCGCGTGCACAAGGAAATTATGCAGGTGTTGAACATATCGCAAAAGATATTACTGCCAAATTTGGTGATGATACAATCGGTGTCATTTTCCCTATCCTTTCACGTAATCGCTTCGCAAACTGCTTGCGTGGTATTGCCAAAGGAGCGAAAAAAATCGTTCTTATGTTAAGCTATCCATCTGATGAAGTAGGTAACCACTTAGTTGATATTGATGAATTGGATGTTAAAGGTGTCAACCCTTGGACAGATACATTATCAGAGGCTGAATTCCGTGCACATTTCGGCTATAAAAAACATACATTTACAGGTGTAGACTATATCGAGTATTACAAAGAGCTAATCGAAGCTGAAGGGGCAGCATGTGAAGTCATCTTCTCAAACAACCCAAAAACAATTTTAGATTATACGAAAAGCGTTTTAGCATGTGATATTCATACGCGCTTCCGCACAAAACGCACATTAGTTAATAATGGTGCTGAAAAAGTATTTACTTTAGATAATATTTTATCTGAATCCATTGATGGCTCTGGCTTTAACCCTGAATATGGCTTACTTGGCTCAAATAAAGCGACAGAAGATACGGTAAAGTTATTCCCTCATAATTGCCAACCGATTGTTGATAATATTCAAGCAAAAATCAAAGAAGCAACTGGCAGGACAATCGAGGTAATGGTTTACGGTGATGGTGCATTTAAAGATCCTGTAGGGAAGATTTGGGAGCTTGCTGACCCTGTTGTCTCACCTGCTTATACAAAAGGTCTTGAAGGCACACCAAATGAAGTCAAATTAAAATATTTAGCAGATAATGACTTCGCTGATTTACGCGGCGAAGAATTAAAAGCTGCCATTTCTGAATATATTACAAATAAAGAGGAAGACTTAACAGGTCAAATGGCTGCACAAGGGACAACACCTCGTAAGCTAACAGACTTAATCGGCTCTCTTTCAGATTTAACATCTGGCTCTGGTGACAAAGGAACACCAATGATTTATATTCAAGGATACTTCGATAACTATACAAAATAATTTAAAGAAGAGGTGTCTGAAAAGTGGTCTAACGTACCACTTTTCAGACACTTTTTGTTGCTGTTTTATTGAAATAATCGCTTATTTATAAAAAATTATTTTTCTTTTAAAAGGTTGAAAACACTAGGTTTAGCAACTTTTTTTAATTTAAAAAAGAGAAGCAGAATCAAATTTTTTGATATTCAGAAGTGATTTCCACTTTCCAGATAGTCCCTTTTGTTTACGCCTCGTAATTAAACTGCCATTCCACACTATATTTATCCGTTAAGCTACCATAACATTTGCTCCAAAAAGTTTCTTGCAACTCCATTTGCACTTTACCCTCGCGCTTTAGTACATCAAAGGCATGACGCAATTTTGCTTCATCATTTGTTACAACCGCTAATGTCACATTATTCCCTACTTTGTATGGGTGACCTGGGAATGTGTCTGAGAACATTAAATCTGCCCCCATTGCTGACATACGAGCATGCATAATTAAATCCTTTGCTTCCTCTGGAATTGGGTAGTCATCATTTTGATGCCCTTCTCCAAATGTCATCATTTGTGTTTCTTCCGTTTGGAAAGCTTCTTTGTAAAGCTCAATTGCCTCGCGTGTTTGCCCATCAAAAATTAAGTATACGTTAATTGCCACTGTGCCCACTCCTCAATTCAATTTAGTATTAGCTTGTACAGTATTACAATAATTATTATATACCAACAAGAACAAATGTTCTATAATAATTTAAAATTATTTTACAATTGTACTAATCGCTTTAAAAGCATCTCCTTTGGCAATTTGCTGTATTTCAAATAAAGCCATTTCTACGCTTGTTTGTTTAGCACCTAGCTGCACCATTTTATCAATACCAAGCTGACGATTTTCCGCTGTACGAGAGGATACACAATCTACTAAAACCTCGACTTCATAGCCGTTAGCAAGTAAATGTGCTGCCGTTTGGTAAACACAAATATGTGATTCAATACCTGCAAGCAATATCTTTTTGCGACCTGTTGCTTCAAGCTTTGTACGAAATTCCTCTGTATCGTATGCACTAAATGTTATTTTTTCAATTGGTTGTCCATCGATTTCATTGGCAATTGCCTCCACCGTTAATCCTAAGCCCTTTGGATATTGCTCAAGCCATAAAATCGGTAGTTCTAACACATTTGCTCCCTTTACTACTTTTACAATATTCTGAATAACATTTTCGCTATTTTCTATAATTTGTGCTAGTTTGCCCTGTATATCGATTAATACAAGGACTGTTTCTTCTTTTTTTAACATTGCTCATTTCCTCCCTTGGCTTTCTTACATAAATTATAAAGCTTCTGATACTATTTAACAATTTCTAGCATTGAACGTCTATGCTATTCCATGTATAGTTGTAATGATGAAGGGGGTATTTTCTATATGCTAAAACGAAGCTGGCTTATTAGCATGGCCATTTCCTTATTTGGTGTGATGATGATTGAATATTTTTTTACATTCAAACCTGAAAATACAGTTAAGCATGGGAATTTAGGCATTATCGGCCTTGCACTGGTTGTGCCGTTTATTTTATTAAGTTTATTTATTACATTCCGTTTTTCTACCGAATTATCACGTCAAACGCATGATAAAATGCTGCGCACTATTTTACTAATTGCTGGCGTTGGACTTGTTATCGCAACAGCTTACTATGCTCTACAGTATAAAGACGAAGTATATACATCGCTAGGCGGTACAACGCGTGATGCAGACTCTAAAATTTATGGGCTGCCTTTATTAAATGAGTATACAAATCGAATATTTATCAACTACTACACGTTTCTCTTCATTCATACGCTAAGCGCAATTGGTGGTACACTTTATGGCATAGCAAAGCCGAAGAAAATAGATGATGAACATACAGAATTAGAGTAGTTATTAACTTACAAAAAGGGAGAGGTCCAATTGTATTATGAAAAAAATACTTCTTCCAATTTTGTTTTACATGCCAAAAGTGACCTCTTTTATTGGGAAGGAATAGGTCAACTGTCTGTAAAAACATTTTCAAATGGAAAAGCCCATTATAAGACGGATAAAGGCTATTATACTGTAGAAGAAAGTAGATACCTACTTCTCAATAAAGGGCCTTACACAATCTCCATTGAGGAAACAGACGAAGTGGAATCTTTTTGTATTTTCTTTAAAGATGGATTTGCTGAGGAAGTCTTTCATTCATTAAAAGAAAAAAACGACATGCTTTTAAGTGACCCTTATAAGGATAGAGATTCCATTCATTTTTTTGATAAAACCTTTCATAAAAATAATGCGCTCTCTGCTCAATTAGAATCTTTTAAACAAGTATTACCTAGTCTCGAAATTGATACTGTTGGTTATGAGGAACAATTTCATATGATTATGCAATCCATGTTAAATGAACATTTTCATACATACAAAGAAATCGAATCATTAAATGCAGTACGGTATTCTACACGTGAAGAATTATATAGAAGAATAAGTATTGCGCATGATTATATCAGATCATATTTTGACACACCTTTAAAATTAAATGAAGTTGCACAAATTGCTTGTTTATCACCTAACCATTTATTAAGAACTTATTTCCAAATATATAGTAAAACACCACATCAGCATATATCAGAATTTAGAATACAGAAAGCAAAACAGCTATTAACAGAAGAGGATAAAAATATGACAGATATTACCTTTAAACTTGGCTTTCAAAACCCTGTGTCCTTTAGCAAAATGTTTAAACAGCATGTTGGTATCTCTCCTAAAGAGTATCGAAAAAAGGTGATATTGGATAAGAAATATTAGCAGAAATCATTTATTCTTAGGAAAGATATTTGAAAGGAGAAATGAATGATGGAAACAAC
Source organism: Metasolibacillus meyeri (assembly GCF_003049505.1). Taxonomy (GTDB): domain Bacteria; phylum Bacillota; class Bacilli; order Bacillales_A; family Planococcaceae; genus Metasolibacillus; species Metasolibacillus meyeri. The sequence continues at coordinate 16,611 of NZ_PYWN01000090.1, read as the reverse complement.
AATGATTCAAAAAATAGGACAAATCGGAGTAGCTGTTAAAGATTTAAACCGAGCGCTAGCTTTTTATAAGGAGAAATTAGAACTCACGCTTTTATTTAACACGGATACGATGGCTTTCTTTGAATGCAATGGGTTGCGGCTTATGTTATCACTTCCCGAAAAAGACGAATTCGCTTATTCTAGTTCCGTTATTTATTTTCAAGTCAATCATATTAAAGATATTTATGAGCGCTTAGTAAGTAAAGAAGTTATCTTTATAGACGAGCCACATGTGGTAGCAAAAATGGGACAAACAGAAACATGGATGGTATTCTTTCAAGATACAGAAGGTAATACCCATGCATTAATGAGTGAAGTACAGGTATAAAAAAATAAAGGCGCATGAAATCAAATTAAAAAATCTGATTTCATGCGCCTTTCATTTTAACGTACTTCTGCGCCTGCTTCTGCAAGTGCTTTTAATACTTTATTATGTGCTGCCACAACTTCTTCGTCTGTTAATGTGCGTTCTGCATCAAAATATGTTAACGAGAATGCTACAGATTTTTTGTCTGCTGCTACTTTTTCACCTTCGTAAACATCAAACACTTTAACATTTTTCAACAGCTTCGTGCCTGCCGCGCGAATAATTGCCTCGATTTCACCCGCTGCTGTTGCACGCCCCAGCTCTAATGCGATGTCACGTGTAATACTTGGGAAACGTGGAACAGGGCTATACACAAGCTCCTCTACTTCCGCATTTAAAATAGCAGCTAGCTTCATTTCCACTACATACGTTTCTTTTAAATCGCTCTTTTTCTGTTCAGCAGGGTGTAATTGACCGATGACACCAATCACTTCGCCATTCAATAAAATATATGCTGTACGTCCCGGATGTAAACCTTCCACCGCTGCTTTTTCATAGCTGACTGCCGCAGTTAAACCTAGCTTTGCAAACAATGCTTCAACAATTCCTTTTGCCACGAAGAAATCTACCGCTTTTTTCTCACCTTGCCATGCATTGTCTGTCCAACGACCTGTTAATGCAACTGCAAGATGCTCTTCTTCATGCGGTAAACCTTCTGCTGTTTTGCCAAGGAATACTGAGCCAATTTCATACAATGCCACATCATTTACTTGACGTGCTACGTTATGACTTACTGCATCAATTAAATGCGGTAATAAACTTTGGCGCAATGTTGAGTGCTCTTCACTCATTGGCATTAATAACTTCGTTGTTTCTTCTTTTTGTAATGCGAATTTCTGTGCATCTTCAGCAGATGTCAGTGAGTAAGTAACAGCTTGATACAAGCCTGCACCTTCCATTACATTGCGCACAATACGGCGCTTCGCCTGATATGGTGTTAAGCCACCTACTTGCTCACCTGATGCTGGCAATGTCATTGGAATTTCGTCATAGCCGTAAAGGCGTGCGATTTCTTCCACAATGTCCTCTTCAATTGTAATATCGCCACGACGTGTTGGCACATCAATGATTAATACACCATTCGCTGCATCGACACCGAATTGTAGGCGATTTAAAATTGAAATCATGTCCTCTAATGAAATTTTCATACCAAGACGTGCATTAATAAAATCTGGTGATACAACAACTCGTGCTGGTGTTTTATCTAATTCATCAACTGAAACTGTACCTTCTAATACTTCACCACCAGCTAGCTCCGCTAATAGCTGTGCCGCACGCTCTGCTGCAAGTAATACGCGATTGGGGTCTACTCCTTTTTCAAAACGTGCTGAAGAATCTGAACGTAAGCCTAAATCTTTCGATGTACGACGCACCGATGAGCCTGTGAAATAAGCTGATTCAATAACAACCGTTGTCGTCGTCTCAGAAACCTCTGATTTTGCGCCACCCATTACACCAGCAACCGCCTCTGCCACTTCACCATTTGTAATTAAATAGTTATGTGGTTGTAATGTGCGTTCAATCTCATCTAATGTCGTCATTTTTTCGCCTGCTTGCGCTGGACGTGTCACGATTTTCCCTGTCCCTAGTTGATCGTAGTCAAAGGCATGTAACGGTTGACCGTATTCTAATAAAATATAGTTCGTAATATCAACAACATTATTGTGTGGACGAATGCCGCCAGCCATTAAATAATGCTGTAACCATAATGGTGATTCTGCTACTTGAATATTTTTTACGACTTTTGCTGCATATAGCGGGTTTACCGTTGTATCTTGCACTTCTAGCTGCAAGACATCTGCCGCTTTTTCATTTGATACTGCATATGTGATTTCAGGTAATTTTACGTCCGTATCTAAAATCGCTGCAACTTCATAAGCAACGCCTAGCATAGACATAGCATCTGAGCGATTCGCTGTTAAGCCTAACTCTAACACTGTGTCACGTAAACCTAATAGCTCAAGTGCATCTGTGCCTGGCACACTGCCCTCTGGCAAAACGTAAATTCCTTCTGCATATGCTTTTGGTACAAGGCGACCTTCAATGCCTAGCTCCTGTAATGAGCAAATCATGCCGTTTGATTCTTGACCACGTAGCTTTGCTTTTTTAATTTTAATACCGCCTGGTAAATGTGCGCCAGGACGAGCAACAATAACCTTTTGTCCTGCATCCACATTCGGTGCACCGCAAATAATTTGCTGTAAACTTTCTTCGCCAACATCCACTTGGCAAATATTTAATTTATCCGCTTCAGGATGCTTTTCTTTCGAGACAACATGCCCAACAACAACATTTGTCATACCTTGTGAACGGTCGATAACAGCGTCCACTTCAATCCCTGAACGTGTAATTTTTTCTGCTAATTCAGCAGGTGCTAAATTTGAAAAGTCAACATATTGACTAAGCCATTTTAATGATACTAACATCGTTATTCCACCTTACCCTTCTGCACGCTCAAATTGTGATAAGAAGCGCACATCATTTGTATAAAAATGACGAATATCGTCAACCCCGTATTTCAGCATGGCAATACGCTCTACACCAATACCAAATGCAAAGCCTGATACCTTTTTCGGGTCATAGCCAGCCATTTCAAGTACATTTGGATGCACCATGCCTGAGCCTAAAATTTCAATCCAGCCTGTTTGTTTACATACGTTACAGCCTGAGCCACCACATTTAAAGCATGATACGTCAACCTCTACAGAAGGCTCTGTGAATGGGAAGAAAGATGGACGTAAACGAATTTCGCGGTCAGCACCGAACATTTTCTTCGTTAAGACATCTAATGTCCCCTTTAAATCACTCATGCAAATGTTTTCACCTACAACAAGCCCTTCAATTTGCATGAATTGATGTGAATGCGTTGCATCGTCTGAATCGCGACGGAATACTTTCCCTGGACAAATAATACGCACGGCTGCGCCTTGTTTCTCTTCCATTGTACGTGCTTGTACTGGTGATGTTTGTGTACGCAATAATATTTCCTCGGAAATATAAAATGTATCTTGCATATCACGTGCTGGGTGATCTTTCGGTAAGTTTAATGCTTCGAAGTTGTAGTAATCTTTTTCTACTTCTGGTCCTTCCGCAATTTCATAGCCCATTGAAATGAATAAATCTTCAATTTCTTCAATAACGCGTGTTAATGGGTGGCGGTTTCCTGATTTCACCGCTGCACCTGGCAATGTCACATCAATTGATTCTTGCGCTAATTGCGCTTGAATTGCCTGCTCCTCTAAAATCGCTGCCTTTGTCTCTAATTCAGCAGTTACTTGCTCACGTACTGTATTGACTAAGGCCCCCATTTTGGGACGTTCTTCTGCAGATAGTTTCCCCATTCCTTTTAATAAATCAGTAATCGGCCCTTTTTTCCCTAAGTAGGCAACACGTACTTCGTTTAATGCTTTTAAATTAGTTGCTTCTTCAATTTTTTGCAGCATTTCTGCTTTCAATTGATTCAATTGTTGTTCCATTATTTTTCCTCCTCTAAATGATGTACAAACAAAAAAACCCCGCCCTAAAAAAGGGACGAGGTTGAATGTTCGCGGTACCACCCTAGTTATTGCTATTGCAATCACTTCATTTATATAACGACGCGTTAAACGCCGGCTATTCTTTCTTCGATACTTCCCTCGAATTCCCGAATAGCTGCTCACGGGGTGAACTGTAGTATTCGATACCATTATGCAAGCTCTCAGTCACGGCTCACACTCCCTAAAATGAATCAGTTGAATCTACTCTTCCCGGTCAGTGCATTTATTTATACAATGTGGTTTTTATTCTACGCTATTTTTGCAGGAGGTTCAAGTGGATAAAAGAAAATGACTATGATAATTTTATTTTTGACTATTATCGTTGTCAAAACGAAATACATCGTTTACAATACAATTGGGGTGAGGCTATGAAAAATCGACTTAAAGAATTACGTGCACGTGATGGTTTAAATCAAACAGAGCTTGCGAAAAGGGCAAATATTTCACGGCAAACCGTTAGCTTGATTGAACGTAATGAGTATATGCCTTCATTGCTGATTGCAGTGAAAATTGCACGTGTCTTTCAAGAACCTATTGAAAATATTTTTACATTTAGTAAGGAGGAATTATTATGATAAGATTAGTGATTTACGTATTGATTATGCTTTATAGCCTATCAAAGTGGGTGGGGCAGTTTACCCAACAATCAACTGAAGCAAATGTATTGATGTTAGTTAATATAATTGGCGTACTCGCTTTAATTATCGCGGAGCTTTATTATCGAAAGGTAGGGCATGGTTTACAATTAACAGTTGATGTGGAACAGGAAGATAATCATTTAACAAAATTAGAAAGTATTGCCTATTCCGCAATGTGCTATCAACAAGTCGCACTATGTTTGGGATTCAGTGTTCTTGTCATTGGATTTATTTTGCTTCGAGAGAGCAATCCTCAAATTGTCTTGATGGGCTTCATTATCATATTGCTCTCTCTATTTTTAATGCCAAATAAAAAAATAATGAATTTAACAAATCCCAATTTTACTTTACCTAATCCACATTCCAAAAATTATTATAAAGAGCTAGTAAATCAATATGACGATGGTCAAAAACATACGATGTTACACGGGCTCTATCTATTGCACTTCCTATGCTCTTTAGGTTTAGTATTATTAGCACTTGGTTTAATGTATTATTCCGTGTTTTCGGGTAATTCACAAGTGATTAGTATAGTAGGAATTGGCGTATTATTATTATGTAATCAAGTAGGCTTTGCGGTGATTTTAAAACCAAAGCAAGGGGAAATTTTATAGTTCCAAAGTAACGATTCGCTCAACCAAACTAAATTTAAGAAGTTACGCCAAAATCAAATGACTTCCAATTAAAAGAAAGGACTGTTCCAAAGCGGCACATTAGCCTACTTTGGAACAGTCCCTATCCTCTATTTCACAAATGCATACAATAAAATCCCCGTAGCAACAGCGACATTCAATGATTCTGCCTGTCCTAAAATTGGGATAATAATATTTTGGTCTGTTTTCGCTAAAAGCTGTGGGCTAATACCACTTCCTTCATTTCCAACGATTAAGGCAAAGGCATCTGTTGCTTGAATTTCTTTGTAAGATACTGCATTTTCCAGCGCTGTGCCATAGACAGCTACGCCTTCATCTTGCAAATTTTCTACCCATTCAGCTAAATCGCCGCGCACAACTGGAATATGGAAATGTGAGCCTTGTGCTGAGCGCAATGTTTTCGGGTTAAATGCATCTGCACTGCCCTTTCCTAATATAACGGCATCTAATCCAGCAGCATCCGCTGTGCGAATCATTGTACCGATATTACCTGGGTCTTGTACTGCATCCACAAGCAACACTTTGCGCCATTTATTCATTCCCTCAATTTTGAGTTGCTTACAATGGGCAAACACCCCTTGCGACTGCTCGGTTTCTGCCAGCTCTTTAGCAACTGCATCATTGACTTGCACAATCTCGATATCATCAATCGGCCAAAGCAATGGTAAATCAACATTGTCTTTGACGATAATTTGTACGATTTGCTCTTTATTTTTTAAAGCTTCCTCAATAAGATGAAAGCCTTCTACGATAAATTCTTGTGATTTCTCACGCTCCTTGCGCGTTGTCACAAGCTTTTTCCAATGCTTCACTAAAGCATTTTGTGTTGATTCAATTCGTTTCATACATACCGTCCTTTTTTCTTTTTCGATGCTTCATTTTATCATAACTTTCCTTTGAAAAGTATAATTCCACTTATTTTGTCCATAGTAACAGTATAATGACATTTTTTTAAAGGAGATTGGAGAATGAATTTTCAAATACGACAAGCGATTGCTGCCAATGTGGCAGGACAAAATGCACAGGAATTAAGCGGTATTGTGGAAGATGCAATTGAGCGTGGTGAAGAGCATTTATTACCAGGGCTCGGCGTATTTTTAGAGAAATGGTGGAATGTAGCGGATGAACAAGAGCGCCAACACTTTACTCAGAAGTTAGCAACACAGTTTAACTAAATGATTTGACTCAACAATATTTCGCACGTAAAAAATTGAAATTCGCACATTAAACAGTCTATTTCGCACGCAAGACAACTAAATTCGCACATAACTAACAGCAAAAAGCAATCCAGCGTCTCCCGGATTGCTTTTTGCTTGCAGAGGGGGTGCCTCAAAATGAATTTTCAGGCACATTCTTTGCTTTTACTATGTAATGATGGTGTATTCCATCTTGATTACAGCCATCATCATGTAGTTGTTTAATCGTGGACAGCGTCTCCCATACAGCGATTAAAGGGAACTACGAAAGCATTTGGTTGCGCTACCTGCTTGCAAATGCTTCATCTATTAGATACAGTTGCAACCCGCAACTTGTGATCTACGCTAATAATGAAATTAATACTGCCTTCTGTGCATGCATACGATTTTCTGCTTGCTCGAAAATATAAGAGTTTGGTCCATCAATTACTGATGTTGCCACTTCTTCTTCACGATGTGCTGGTAAACAGTGTAAAAACATATAATCCGGCTTCGCATGGGCAACAAGTTCATCGTTGATTTGATAGCCTTTGAAATCTTTTAAGCGTTGCTCGGTTTCTTCTTCCTGCCCCATCGAAGTCCATACGTCCGCATAAATAGCATCTGCATTTTTTACCGCTTCTATTGGGTCATGTGTGGCAAATACAGAGCCACCATTTGCTAGTGCAATTTGCTGTGCTTGTTCAAGAATGGTCGCATCACATTCATAACCAATTGGTGTTGCCACTGCTACATGCATTCCTACATGTGCCGCTGCAATAATAAGTGCATGGGCAACATTATTCCCATCACCTACGTAGGCGATTTTTAAACCTTTTAATTCGCCTTTATTTTCAGCGATTGTTTCTAGGTCTGCTAATGCTTGGCAAGGATGATCTAAATCCGTTAAGCCATTAATAACAGGCACCGTTGCATATTGCGCCAACTCTTCAACCATTGCATGAGAATTCGCACGAATCATAATACCATCTAAATAACCTGATAATACACGACCTGTATCTGGCACTGGCTCACCTCGACCAATTTGCATATCACGTGCGTTCATATACATGCCATAGCCACCTAGCTGTTGCATGCCCACTTCAAATGACACGCGTGTACGAGTAGAGCTTTTTTCAAAAATCATGCCTAATGTTTTACCTTCAAGTAAACGAGGGCACTTCCCTTGCTTTGTCACGATTTTTAACTGTGTCGCTAGCTTAACTAGCGCTTGCACTTCCTCACTTGTGTAATCAAGCAATGTTAGCAAATCTTTCCCTTTCAAACTTTCAACAGGTTTTAATTGCACCTCTTCTAATAATTTCATATTTATACGCACCTCTGTATCTTTATGTTGTCTTCATTATACATATGCATAAATATAAAATCAAGCGTATTTTTATGTTTTTTAAATAAATATTTATTCAAATCAATAAATATACAACATCTCCCTACAAAAGAGCCGGCTCAAATTAATTTTTCAGACGGCTCCTTGATAATAGTTATTCATTCTTTTACATATCGCTGCATCGTTTCATACATCGCCTTTGTTTCCTCACTGGAAGCTAAATTGAAAATCACAATTTGATCATCGGTAACAAAGCGAATGAAAGGCGGCTCACTTTTATCAACAAATAGCTTTACCTTATCACCATTTTCCAGCTTAAAATTCCCTTTAAGCTTTGTCCCCACTGCAGAGCCATTTGTGCGCACCGAAATTGCTGGCAACTCTTCAATCAATTCTAGTTGTTGTATATTTTTCCACCCATATTCACCACCATATACTCCCTTCACTTCAAGTTGTTGCTCCGTTGCAATAACGGACGTTTGCTGTAATGAAAAATACATTAAAATCGATACACCAATTAACGTGACAACTATAATAATGGCAGGCTTTTTCATTTGTTTACCTGCACCTTTTTTCAACTTGCCATGCTCATCCACAATATTGTGATTGTATTTTTGTGATTTAATAACAAGGACAATTGCTGAAACAATCAATAGAATGACAAGTGGTGTCATGAGTCGATAATAGCCGAGCGAATCAGCAGCTCCTAGCGCTAACAGTAAGAGCGCTACTATATACATATAGCGTGCGATAAAGCGGCTAAGACCTTCTACATCAACATGTTTCTTTTGCTCCTTAGACATCGTATTGTAGCCTGAAATAAGAAAATACCATTTTAACTTATGCGTCGCAATTCCTAAAAATACTAAAATAACAGCAATAATAATCCAAATCATCATTTTCTCCTTTCTATGAAAAAGATATGTTCCTTCATTCTATTTCAATAAAAAATGGTTGCCCAAAAATATTGGCGTTAGCCTATTTTTTTCGGGCAACCTTCATACAATTTTATTCAAAAATAATTTGGTTTACTTTATCACGATCTAATTTTTTAATCACTTCAACAATTAACTTTACTGCATTTTCATAGTCATCACGATGTAAAATGCCTGCATGTGAGTGAATATAGCGTGTTGCAACACCGATTGCTAATGATGGAACTCCGTTAGCCGTAATGTGGATTGCTCCCGCATCTGTACCACCGCCAGGGATTGTTTCGAATTGGTAAGGTATGTTGTTTTCCTCTGCCACATCAATGACAAAATCGCGTAAACCGCTATGTGCTACCATTGAGGCATCGTAAATAACGATTTGTGGACCTGCGCCCATTTTAGAAGTTGATTCCTTCGGTGTAACACCTGGTGTATCGCCTGCAATACCTACATCCACTGCAAAGCCGATATCCGGTTGAATTTGATGTGTTGCTGTTTTTGCACCACGTAAGCCAATTTCCTCTTGTGCACTCCCTACACCGTATACGATATTTGGGTGCTTTTCATCTTTTAATGCACGCAATACATCGATGGCAATCGCACAGCCAATACGATTATCCCATGCTTTTGCTAATAAATGCTTTTCGTTTTTCATGACATGGAATTCGAAATACGGTGTAATCATATCGCCAGGGCGAATTCCCCACTCCATCGCCTCTTCTTTTGAAGTAGCACCAACATCGATAAACATATCTTTGATGTCGACTGGTTTATTGCGCACTTCCGCAGGTAAAATATGTGGTGGCTTAGAACCGATCACACCAATAATTTCCTCACCATTGCGTGTCGTAATTGTCATGCGCTGTGCAAGCATAACCTGCCCCCACCAGCCGCCAACTGTTTGAAAGCTAATAAAGCCTTTATCATCAATTTTTGTTACCATTAAGCCGATTTCATCTAAATGCCCTGAAACCATAATTTTTGGACCATTTTCATCGCCAACTTTTTTGGCGATTAAACTGCCTAGATTGTCTGTTTCCATTTCATCAGCGAAAGGTGCTATGTATTTTTTCATTACTTCGCGTGGCGCACGCTCATTCCCTGGAATACCATTGGCATCCGTTAAATCCTTTAACATTTGTAATGTTGCATCTAATTGTGTCATTATTTCGACCTCCCAAATATATTCACTCTTACATTATAGCTTGAAAACGCTTGCGAGAAAAGAAATCTATTTTCTGATTTTAGTGAAATGCCTTTATAGCAATTTGCTCAGCTAGCAACTTCTGCTTTGCTAATTGCGCAAATTGTAGCGCATGCTCCCCATCACCATGGAGACAAATTGTATCAGCACGTAACGCAACCTCTGTTCCTTGCTGTGATAGCACTTTTCCTCTCTTCACCATTTGTATAATTTGCTGTATCGCCTGTTCACTATTTGTAATCAGCGCATTCGGCTGACTACGTGGTGTCAATGAGCCATCTGCTTGATACGTGCGATCAGCAAAAACTTCGTGTGCTACTTGCAAGCCAATTTTTTCACCAACTTCAGTCAATGCACTTGCAGCTAAGCCAAATAAAATGAACTTGGGTGAGACATCATAAACAGCCTGTGCAATCGCCTCGGCTAAAGCATGGTTTTTCGCTGCCATATTATATAAAGCTCCGTGCGGTTTGACATGCTGCATTTCTGCATTCATCGTCGTTAAAAATGCTTGTAGCGCTCCAATTTGATAAACGACCATATCATATGCCTCTTGAGGTGAAATGGCCATTTCACGACGACCGAAGCCTACTAAATCGGGCAAACCAGGATGCGCACCAATTTTCACATCGTACTTTAACGCTAATTTTATCGTCTCCCGCATTACTGTCGGATCACCCGCATGGAAGCCACAGGCAATATTGACAGAAGTAATGTATCGGAGTATTTCTTCCGTTTCCCCTAATCGATAATTGCCGAAACTTTCTCCTAAATCACAGTTTATGTCTACTTTGTACATTTATTATCATCTCCTCGTTTCTATTGTATAATAAAGTGTCAGGCACACACACAATTTTCACACAATTCAATGATGATAGTGGGGGTTCTTATATTGAAACATATTACATTCAAGCCTTTAAATGATTGTGCATTGCTCGTTGTTTTTGGCGACAGCATCTCTCTCTCAACACATAAAGAAATTCAACAATTTCATCAACTAATAGAAGAACAACCTTTTCAAGGTATGATTGAAGCAGTGCCTAGCTATACATCAATTTGTATCTACTATGATGTAATGAAAGTGCAACGTAAACTATCGGAAACGATTTATGGTAGCATTATTAGTTATTTACAAAACTTACTCCCTAAAAATGAACAACAATTCTCACAGCCTAGTAGAATGATTGAAATCCCTGTTCTTTATGGCAGGGAGTATGGACCCGATTTATCCTTTGTTGCAGATTTTCATGGATTATCTAAAGAGGAAATTATCGAACGTCATAGCGCACAGGAATATATTGTTTATATGCTTGGTTTTGCTCCTGGATTTGCTTTTTTAGGAGGACTAGATGAAACGATTGCCACACCACGTAAAGACATACCCCGCCTAACGATTCCCGCAGGTTCTGTCGGTATTGGCGGTCAGCAAACTGGGGTCTACCCTTTCGAAACACCTGGTGGATGGCAAATTATTGGACGCACACCTCAATCACTTTTTTTACCTGAACAATATCCTCCAACTTATTTACAAGCTGGGGATCGCGTGCGCTTTAAGGCGATTTCTGAGCAAGAATGGAGGAATTTTAAATGACGATAACAGTAATCAAGCCTGGGCTTTTTTCAACCATTCAAGATAGCGGTCGCTATGCTAACCAACAATATGGCGTAGTCGTTAGTGGTGCAATGGATATGCTATCTTATCGCATTGGACAGTTATTGTTACAGCAAGAAAATAAGGCCTCTATAGAAATAACGATGCTTGGACCTACATTGCGCTTTGATGTCGATACGGTCATTGTAATCACTGGCGCAAACTTCTCTCCTCTTTTAAACGAGATGCCTTGCCCTATGTGGCGTCCTATTGTAATTAAAGCAGGGAGCATTTTAAAATGCGCTGCTGCTACGGTAGGTGCTAGAGGCTATATCGCCGTGAAACATGGCATTCAAGTGCCTGCCGTTTTAGGCAGTCGTAGCACTTATTTACGTGCAAAAATAGGAGGTTTTCATGGTCGTGCTTTGCAAAAGGGAGATGTCCTTCCAATTGCACCTAGTAGCATCACTCATTGTAATTATTTTGTGAAGCCTGAAGATTTTATATCTTTTTCTAATGCGGTGACGATTCGTGTAACGACCGGGACAGAATGGGAGGTCTTTACAAAGAAAAGTCAGCAATCGTTTTTATCAACCGCTTTCCAATTATCGAAAGATGCTGATCGCATGGGCTATAGGTTACAAAGCGATAGTCATTTAACACATACTTTACAAAAGGATTTAATTTCTGAGGCAGTCACATTTGGCACAATTCAAATACCACCGAGTGGACAGCCCATTATTTTAATGGCTGACCGCCAAACGACAGGCGGCTATCCAAAAATTGCACAAGTTATTCAAGCAGATTTACCAAAGCTCGCACAGCTTCAATCGATGACTACGATTCGTTTTATAATTGTTTCTTTAGAGGAAGCGCAGGAAATTTATATGAAACAACAGCAACAATTAGCTCTTTTAAAAAACTTTTTATAAAAAAATGAAACCTTTTACGTCCTTCATCCGTATAGGAGGAAATATGGACTAACAAGGGGGAACTTTTCATGGCTCTTCTACTTCGAGTGCTAATTTTAGTTGTTATTATTTACATATTTTATAAAGGAGTTCGGTATCTTATTGATCCAAAGCGAAAACTAGATGAGGCTTATGAGAATGGGCAATATTATTTTTATGATGATGTGAAAAATGTACGAAAAAACTTCTTTATTTCTTATAAAGGCGCTCTTTTTGAAGGCGAAAAATATTTAGGGGCGACCGAGGATGCATTTGAAGTTATCTCTATTTTCGTCTTTGTGCATGACACGATGAAGCTACAAGGGCTAACGAAAAGCGATTTCTTATATTTGGAAAAAGAAATTAAGATGAGCTATCCGAACGCTAAAATTAGCTGGAAAAATCCAATCGAAAAACTAATGAAAGAAGAAAGTAGCGAGCTATAAGCCTCACTACTTTCTTCATTTTCATTTAAATAATGTGACAAGTAAATAAACTTGTATAGCAGCAAGTAGTGGGAAGCCAAATGCAAAGGAATTATGACGCGTTTTATGGCGGAATAAATACATGCCAAGCACGCCACCAATGGCTCCTCCTAAAATAGCAACAAGAAATAATGTTTTTTCTGCAATACGCCACTCTTTTTTGACCGCCTTTGCTTTGTCACGATACATTAATGTGCAAAGGATAAGCGACATCACCGCTACGTATGCTAGTGCAGCAACTTCTAGTTTCATTTTTCACCTCATATAGAAAAAAAGACTGATGGACATCCACCAGCCTTTATTTTATCGATTTTTATTTAGCTTGTGCATTTTTTGCAGCGTCTGCTAATTGAGCGAATGCTGCTGCATCGTTTACAGCTAAGTCAGCTAACATTTTACGGTTAACTTCGATACCTGCAACTTTTAAACCGTGCATTAAACGGCTGTAAGAAAGACCGTTGATGCGTGCTGCCGCATTGATACGAGTGATCCATAATTTACGGAAATCACGTTTCTTTTGACGACGGTCACGGTATGCATATTGACCTGATTTCATTACTGCTTGGTTAGCTACTTTATATAGAGTGTGTTTTGAACCGTAGTAACCTTTAGCTAATTTTAATACTTTTTTGCGACGTGCGCGTGTTACTGTTCCGCCTTTTACGCGTGGCATAGTAATTACCTCCTGCTAATTCTCTCGAATAGATTATTTTAAGTTTGAACCTGAATGTTCAAGTGTTATTTCATGTAAGTTAATAATGAACGAATACGTTTGAAATCGCCTGAAGAAGCAACTTTTGCTTTACGTAAATGACGTTTTTGCTTAGTTGATTTGTTAGCGAATAAGTGGCTACCATAAGCACGGTCAAATTTTAATTTTCCAGTACCCGTTTTTTTGAAACGCTTAGCAGCGCCACGGTGAGTTTTCATTTTTGGCATGTCGAATTTCCTCCTAAACTAAATACTAAATGTTATTGTTTTTCGTTCTTTGGTTGAAGAACTAAAAACATGCTGCGGCCATCCATCTTCGGTTTTTGTTCAACCGTTGCAACTTCGGCACAAGCTTCAGCAAAGCGATCTAACACACGTTGACCAATTTCTTTATGTGTAATCGCACGACCTTTAAAGCGAATGCTTGCTTTTACTTTGTCTCCTTTTTCAAGGAACTTAATTGCTGCACGTAGCTTTGTTTGGTAATCATGCTCATCGATTGTTGGGCTCAGACGAACCTCTTTCATCACGATGACCTTTTGATTTTTACGAATTTCGCGATCTTTCTTTTGCTGTTCGAACTTAAATTTACCATAGTCCATGATACGTGCGACTGGCGGCTTGGCTTGAGGAGCCACAAGGACAAGATCCAAGTTTACACGAGCGGCAATTTCAAGCGCCTCATTGCGTGTTTTCACACCAAGTTGGTCACCATTATGGTCGATTAGACGAAGTTCACGCGCGCGAATGCCTTCGTTTACATACATGTCTTTGCTAATAATAATCCACCTCCAAGTAGTGTCGCGAACAAATACATGGTTTGAGCAAGTGTACTCTTACCCGGTTGAACGGTACATCTTTTACGATTATCCACAAAAAAAGGACGGACATTGTAGAAGATGTCCGCCCGCTATATGTGCATACGTACTTAATACGTAAAACAATTCAACGTGTCAAACCTGTCAACTACTAAAATGCGTCGAACATCAGGTGAGAAGCGGGCAGCCTCTACTTCAACCACAAACTTTGTATTTATTAACCTTACTTATGATAGCATGGGTGAATTTGAATGTCAACACAAAATATCATCTTATTATAAACACCACCTCTTCCTTTGTAACACTACTCGCCATTCATAATTTTTAGACAAGTTAATCATTATTATGACTTATTAGTATTCAATAATATTTTAGTTATTGATATCAGATAGATGAAAAGGAATTAATCTGTCCGATTTGTCTCCGTGCAATTTCAACGTAATATCCTCATTTGATACATCGTCACTAATTAAAACAGACTGGTTAGCTTGAAAAGTTCGCTGTGTATCGAATATGTTAAAAATGCTAAATGACCAATTTGTTTGTATGGTTAAATTCCCTTTATCATTGAAAACTAATAAATCATTCACTACAGGTTTAAAAAACACATTTTTAGATTTCATATCTAAATTAATTGTTGTATTCCAATCTCTATTTGGACTTTCTCCATTGTAGCTTATATCCCGAATTATATTAACATTACTTATTTCCAAACTCTTTAAATTAGCTTGAAATGATGTAGTGCTTAGTAATGTATTGATTAACAATACTGCTAAAATAAATACTAACCCTATTAATATTCTTTTTTGTTTGATTCCAAAATTCAATTTTCGCACCATTTTCTCATCCTCTCTTAGTAAAAAATCTAAAGAAACATGAAAACAGTCACAAATTACAATGACCATTTCTAAGTCAGGGTAACTCCTTCCCGTTTCCCAACTTGATATAGTAGATCTTGACACTTGCAATTTTTCAGCTAATTGCTCTTGAGTTAGCTTATTTTCTACCCTCATTTTTTTTATTTTTCCAGATAGATTCATAACTCATCTCCTTTCTAAAATCAGGTTATTTCAAATCCAGTTAAATGACTAGATAAGCTTTTTCACATCCTGATTTTTCAATGACAAGATTCTTGTCATTATTGATATATCAACGTTTTCTCCCCTTTTTGTTAAACACAGTACTTACATATAATCATTGCTTGTTATGAATTTTCTCACCCCACAAAGCCCAAATTAAAGTTCATTTATCGTTGTCTATATAAGTTTCTGAAACATGGTTAAAGAGCACTGTCCTTAAATTAGGAACAGTGCTCTTCTAATTTATTTATGATAGGATTCTCTGTGACATAGTGAACCACGTTCTTTATATAGCACCTAAATATAAATCCAACGAAGCCACTACTTCCTTCGCAACAAGCTCAACGAAATCCCTATAATCCTCTATCGTATGCGCTTTGTCTAATGCATTATAATACGCCAATCGATTTTCTACTCGGATAATAATTGGGGGATAGCCCGATTTCAGTAATTCTAAATTTAATAACAATCTTGCTGTACGACCATTCCCATCAATGAATGGATGAATTCCAACAAAAATTGCATGCAACATCGCACTACGAACGATTGGATGTAATGCTTGTGCTTCCCCATCATACCAACTCATTAAAGCATCCATTTGCTCCTTAATTTTGAAAGGGGGAGGTGGTGTATGAACAGCACCTGAAATAAATACTTGCTGATCGCGATACACACCTGCATAACCATCATCAATACCTTTTAACACTAAGCGATGTAGATTTTTTATTTGCCACTCCGAAAATAATTCTTCTTTTTGGACAATACCTTCGACATAAGAAATTGCATCCCTGTGGTTAATAACCTCTAAATGCTCACGCATCGTTTTACCACCAACTGTAATGCCTTCAAGAACTACTTTTGTTTCGTTAATCGTTAACGTATTGCCTTCGATTGCGTTTGAATTATATGTCCATTCTAAAAATAATTTCTCTCGTAGGCTTTGGACTGTATATTTAGGCAGTGGCCTTTTGGCATCCAACTGCTGCTTTTTTAAATCAATTTGTTCGAACATTATCTTCACTCCTCTCAAAACCTCTAATTTTTACTGTTTTACTATATTATATACCTGTCTCTTATACACATCT
>NZ_PYWN01000089.1 GCF_003049505.1 Metasolibacillus meyeri | reverse complement strand
TTATCTGCGCTTTTTATGATTTATTTGCGACTTTCAGGTTTTATCTGCGCTTTTCATGATTTATTTGCGACTTTCAGGTTTTATCTGCGCTTTTCACAGGTTTATTGGCAAATAAAAAAGTCCCTACACGTAAAACATGTAGAGACTTTATCATTTATTTCTTCAACCAGCCTACAGCTAGTGCACCTTCACCTAAGTGTGTGCCGATTACTGGTCCAAAGTAGCTTAGCTTAAAGCTAACGTTCGGGTGTGTCGCTTGCAGTTGCTTCATCCACTCTGTGGCTTCTTCCTCGCAGTTGCTATGGATAACTGTTGCTTGTAGGTCGCCGTGTTTTGCTATCGCATCCGCTAATAGCTCTTCAACGCGGCGTAGTGCTTTTTTGCGCGTGCGTATTTTTTCAAATGGCACAATGACTTTATCAACAAAATGCAGTACCGGCTTTACTTGAAGTAAGCCGCCGATTAATGCTGCCGCTGCTGATAAGCGACCACCGCGCTGTAAGTGTGCTAGATCGTCAACAACAAAAAAAGCACCTAACGTCGGTCTTATGCTTTCTAAATGTGCTAAAATGTCCTCTGTAGTGGCGCCCTGCTCAGCCATTTTAGCAGCTTCCAGTACATACATTCCTTGTGGTGCACAAGCAATTTCACTGTCGAAAGCCGTTACTTTAATACCTTCCACCATAGCAGCAGCTTGTACCGCACCTTGGAATGTGCCGCTAATACCGCTAGATAAATGGATGGAGATTACTTCGTCATAATCTTTTGCAAGCTGTTCAAATAGCTCGACAAATTTGCCAACTGGTGGCTGTGTTGTTTTCGGAAAAACTTTAGAGTTTCGCACTTTATCATAAAATTCAGATGCCGTAATTTCGACCTCTTCTTCATAGATGCCATCTTCTAAATTAACGCTTAGAGGAATCATATGAATATTATAACGACTGCGTTCCTCTGCTGTTAAATAAGCTGTACTATCTGTTACAATTGCAATTTTCATTAATACTTCCACTCCTCTGCTACCATAATTCTACCTTATGTAGCTTCAAAGTGGAACATGAAATTACATTTCGGCTTATTCATTCCCTATATAAAACACGCTTGTTACTTTCCATGTCCCGCCTTCTTTTACTAAAACTGTGACTTGACGACCTTTGCTCGAAAGCTCTGTCCCAGTTTCATCCTCCACCATATCAATTTCCAAGTTAGCGTATACCTGTGCCTCATTGTCATCATATTTCAAAATGGTAATATCACTCGCCTGACGATTGATTGTATAAGCATCAAAAGCATTTTGTGCCTCAACTAAATCCTTTCCATAATCAAAGCCTGTTGCATTTTTAGAAAGCGTTGCACTATAGCGCTCAATATCTTCCTCATTAAATGCTGTAATATACTCATTAAAAACAGCAATTATTTTTTCACGCTCATCATTTGGTACATTCTCGGCAGCCGTAATTTCATTTCCTAGCATTTCAAAGCCAACCGTACCCTTTTCAATTATTTCAGCCGTCTGTTCTGCGTTTAACGGCTCTTCTGTATTTCCACATGCCGCTAATATTAGTACTAACATTAGCATTATCAACCATTTTTTCATCTTCTTCAAAACCTCCTGCGCACATATTGTAGCATATATCATGCACATCTGCTTATTTGATATTCCGTCTCATATAGACGTACTAGCGCATTTGAGGTTTCATCTCGATTTCGAAACTTTTTAGCATTTATGGAACCTTGACAGCCCCTAGCTCCTCAAGTAGCTAAGAGGTTCATAGTTGATTATTTTATTTGCAAGCTCTGTGATATATTTGCGAGTTTCCTCGTTTTATTTGCGACTTCTCAGATTTATTTGCGACTTGCCCGTTTTTAGGCGGCTTGCCCCACAGGTTTGCAGCTTACAGGTGGAATAAAATTAGGGCTGGAGAGAAAGTTTGAACTTTCACCCCAGCCCTTTGTTTTTAGCGTACCTCTACCCAGCCACTCTTAATTGCCGTAACAACAGCTTGCGTACGGTCGTTTACATTCATTTTTTGCAGAATGCTTGATACGTGATTTTTTACCGTTTTCTCAGAAATATAAAGCGTTTCTCCAATTGTACGGTTACTTTGTCCATCTGTTAAAAGTTGCAATACTTCGCATTCACGTTTCGTTAATAAATGAAACGGACGGCGTATTTCTGTTTGATGGAAGTTTCCATTGTTTTCATGCTCAGATAAACGACGGAATTCAGCAACTAAATTTTTCGTTACTTTTGGATGTAAGTAAGAGCCTCCATTTGCTACAACTTTAATGGCCTCGACAATTTCATCCGCATCCATTTCCTTCAGCATATAGCCTAGCGCACCTGACTTTAGTGCGTGCGTCACATATGATTCATCATCATGAATCGACAGCATAATCACTTTTGCATCTGGGAATTCTTCAATTAACTCTTGTGTTGCCTCTACACCATTTTTCCCTGGCATATTAATATCCATTAACACCACATCAGGTGTATTAATACGGTATAAGTTTACTGCATCTGCACCATCGTCACCTTCAGCAACTACATCAAAGGTATCCTCAAAATCTAAAATGCGCTTAACACCTTCACGGAAAAGCTGATGGTCATCTATAATTACAATTTTCGTCATAAATATTTCCTCCTGTTATATTTCATCATCTGAAAAAGGTATTTTGAAAGTTACAAGTGTCCCTTTTCCAATTTCGCTACGAATATTCATTTTGCCATTTAAAATATCAATTCGTTCCTTCATTCCAACAATACCGAATGATTGTTCCTTTACTAGCTCTTTATCAAAGCCCGCCCCATTATCTTTGACGCTAATATTGACAGAGCGTTTCAGCCACTCTAGCTTAACAAATATTTCTGTACTTTGACCATGCTTAATCGCATTTGTTGTACACTCCTGGATTAAACGGAATATCGCTACTTCATAATTTGAATTCAGTCTCTTCTCTTGATTTAAGTTTTGAAAATGAATATGAACACCTTCATTATATTCCATAATCGTTGACAAATACTTTTTCAGCGTTGGCAAAATACCTAAATCATCTAGTGCCATTGGACGTAAATCATATATAATACGTCGCACCTCTGACAAAGCCTCACGCACATTTAATTTTAAATGTGCAATTTCTTTTATTGCCGCATCCATACCCTTGTCTCGATAAATTCGCTCGATTAAATCGGAGCGCATTAAAACATTCGCCATCATTTGTGCAGGTCCATCATGGATTTCACGCGACAAACGTTTGCGCTCTTCTTCCTGTGCTGATAGAATCTTAATGCCAAAATCCTGCTTAATTTTAGCTTGCTCTAGCGCTTGACCTACATCCTTTAAATCTGATGTTAAATAATTTACTACAACATTGACTTGATTGACAATTTGATCAGCTCGTTTTATCGTATCATAGAGTATTTTCATTCGTCTTTCCAAATCATCGCGTCGTTCACGTAACTGCTTTTCTTTTTCTTGAACGAGCAAATATTTTATTTGGAAGTTATTAGCTGTTTCATATGCTTCACGCACTTGCTCTTCAGTAAATGTATTAAACGCTTTACTCACTACGACAAGACGCTGCTTTGCGTGCTGAGTCGTTTTTTCCAAGTAGTCTGCTTCATCGATGACAATAGCTATCTCATCTCGAATGGCAGCTAATTCTTTTTGCATTTCTTCGAAGTTACGCTGACTTTGTTCGCTTATAATAAATATATCGTTTTTAGAGCTCATAATTGTTTCAAGCATGCGATTAAAAATAACATCGAGTGAGGCGATATCAAATTTCTCATTTAAAAACACCAAATCTCCCCATTCTCATCATTAAGCATCTATATGTGTTGAATCAAACTTTACATATAGTTAATGAACATTGTCAAACAATAACGCTTTACTCGGATAAATTAGAAATTTTAGCCTTATCTGCAAATAATGTTTTGTAATAGTAGCTTTCCGCACTAACTACTATCAAAATTATTTTATACTTAAAGACATTAGATAGAAAGACTTAAAATAAATCTCATTTATATTTATCGTACTATTTTATGTTTTTTTAAATTATTACTTCACAAATAATATGATTTTCTAGGCTCATCATTATAAATGAACTTTGATATGATAGATGATGTTTAGAAAATTGTATGACATTTGGTCAATGATCTATTTAGGAGGAAAAAAATGCGCAAAGACTATACAACTGTAAAGGGTTATGGAGAAAGCGAAATTGTCATTTCAAAATCACGCTTTCTCACTTATGTTCAGCGTGCTGAATCAGAACAGGAAGCAATCGATTTTATTGATAAAATAAAAAAAATGCACCCCTCCGCTACTCATAATTGCTCTTGCTATTTAATTGGGGAGCATGACAATATTCAAAAAGCGAATGATGACGGGGAACCAAGCGGTACAGCAGGCGTCCCTATGTTAGAAGTATTAAAGAAGCAAGGATTAAAAGATACTGTCGTTGTCGTAACACGTTATTTCGGTGGCATTAAGCTCGGTGGTGGTGGGTTAATTCGCGCCTACGGAAAAGCTACGACAGAAGGAATCGAAGCAGCACATGTTGTCAAACGCAAATTACATCATTTAATGCAAGTATCGATTGACTACACATGGCTAGGTAAAGTAGAAAATGAAGTGCGCAACTCGCAGTATACTTTAAAGGAAATTCAATATGCGGATGCTGTCGAAGTATTTGTACACGTTTTAAAGGATGAAGAACTCAATTTTACTGAATGGATGACCGAGTTAACAAATGGACAAGCAACAATCAACTGCATTGACAAACAATTTATTGAATTTGTACAGGAGTAATTTATCACTTTTCCGTTTACTGTTATCTCACAGCATAGTATAATTAGCAGTATTGTAAATTTGCACATAGACAAATGATATATTCCTAACACATCAGAGGAGAATGACAATGAAGCGCTCAAAACAACAAGAGAAGAAACCGTCCAAACTTTCTCTCGCACTTAAAATAACATTAATTTTAGCCGCGTCTCTATTAATCTGTGTCACGACGTACGGCATGTATTTAACAAAAAAAGTAGAGCATGCAGCTGAGCAAGCATATGAACCAGTTGAAAAACGTGGCGAAACTTCAACAAAGCGACCTACAGAAGTAAAAGTTGAACCGGTACAGGATAACGTATCCGTATTATTTATCGGTATTGATGACAGTGACCAGCGTGGACAAGGTGCAGAAGGCTCTCGTTCAGATGCTCTATTACTCGCTACATTAAATAGAACGACAAAAACGGTCAAGCTTTTAAGTATCCCTCGTGACTCTTATGTTTATGTCCCTCACGTTGGCTATAAAGATAAAATTACACATGCACACGCATTCGGTGGCACACTTGCTACAATTGAAACCGTAGAGGAATTATTCGATATT
This sequence comes from Metasolibacillus meyeri, assembly GCF_003049505.1. Taxonomy (GTDB): domain Bacteria; phylum Bacillota; class Bacilli; order Bacillales_A; family Planococcaceae; genus Metasolibacillus; species Metasolibacillus meyeri. Next base: position 17,589 of record NZ_PYWN01000089.1, on the reverse strand, counting down.
CCCGTTGACTATTACGTTCGTATGAACTTCAACGCGTTTATCGATGTAGTCGATGCGCTTGGTGGTATTGAGGCAGAAGTACCGTATGCAATGCTTGAAAAAGATGAATTTGACCGCAACACAGTTAGGCTACAGCCTGGTTTACAGCATTTAAATGGGCGTGAGGCATTAGCTTTAGCTCGTACACGTAAACTTGATAGTGATATGGAGCGAGGCAAACGTCAACAAGAAATTTTAAAGGCAATTGCACAACAGGCAGCCTCTATATCATCCATTACAAAATACGATGAGCTAATTGATGCAGTTGGCGCAAACATGAAAACAAATATGACATTCAAAGAAATGAAGGGCTTCTTCAGCTATTTGACACAAGGTGTTCCACGCATCGATTCACTAACTATAGAAGGTTATGATGATATGTCAACTGGCATTTATTATTACCAGCTGGAAGAACAATCTTTAAATGAAACAAAAGAAATTTTAAAAAGCCACCTCGGGCTTACTGAAGGCGATATCAACACGTCAAATGGCTCATCATTAGCAGGTAGCGGCTCAGAACAAACACAATCAGAGTCATCAACATCATCTGATCAACAATAAAAATAAGGTTATCTAGACAGCGAACTAACACATCGCCTTCTAGATGACCTTTTCTCTTTTTACCGTACCTTTTTGTTTGAATTAGGATTTTGTTGTATTGAGGTGAGTGCCTTGTATATTTGTCATTGACACTTCACTTTCCAGTTGCTCATTCTATTCCTCTCCTTTTAATTAATACGCACTAAAAAAGCTGTTGGCGCTTCCTCCAACAGCTTCTGATTATTTATTAAAAATACGTACTAAATTCAACAATGGTTTGTAGTTCTTTCCTGCCAAGCCGATAATTTCGACAAATAGCTCAATCACCACTAAAATGACTGTTACTAATAAAATAGCGCCCCATACAGTGGACATTGAGAAAATAACCGCTGCTAAACCAAACATACTTGCAATACCGTAAATAATTAACACTGTTTGACGGTGTGAGAAACCGATATCAAGCAAGCGATGGTGTAAGTGTGATTTGTCTGGATCGGACCACTTTTGCTTCATACGTACACGACGAACAATTGCAAAAAATGTATCAGAAATTGGAACACCTAACATAATAACAGGGATGATGAATGAGATGACCGTTACATTTTTAAATCCTAATAGCGAGAAAACGGCAATCATAAAGCCTAAAAATAACGCGCCTGTGTCACCCATAAAAATTTTCGCTGGATGGAAATTATAAAATAAAAAGCCCACTGTACTCGCTGCTAAAATAGCTGCCATTACAAGTACAAACATATTCCCCATGTTGAAGGCCATTCCTGCAAGTGTAATTAAAGCAATTGTTGAAACACCTGCTGCTAAGCCATCAAGTCCGTCAATCAAGTTAATGGCATTTGTAATACCTACAATCCAAATAATTGTAAATGGAATACTTAAAAATCCAAAATCTAAAATACCACCAAATGGTAAATTGATGAAGTCAATATCAATCCCACCGACAAACACGATAACTGCCGCTGCAGCAACTTGCCCAATTAATTTAGCTTTTGCAGAAATTTGGTACATATCATCAACAACACCTGTTGCAACAATAATGACTGCCCCTAAAATAATTGCTAGCGTATACTCACTTTCTGGTCTCAACACGGCTAATCCGATTAAAAATGCACCAAAAATAGCTAGTCCACCTAACCTTGGCATAATTTTAGCATGCACTTTACGGTAGTTCGGTGCATCAACAGCACCTATTCGAAAGGCTAAACGCTTCACAAGTGGAGTTAGTACAATAGCCGCAATAAATGCGACAATTAAAGACACGTAAATCATGTCTCTCCTCCTTAAATTTAATCGTTATCATTTGTTCAATGCCTCGGCTGATTTCAGCAAAAGCGAGATAAACCACGATAATTATAACATGTTTAACATACAAAATATAGTTTTTCTCTCTCAAATTACTGTATATTATCTGCAATTTGGTGAAAACTATACCTTTGCTTCGGTTTTGTAACGATTGTTCCTGCAGCCATGAGTAGTAAAATAGCTGAATTTCTGATAGAATAATCTAGTGTCTGCTAGCTATTTTAAGGAGACAACTTTAAAGGAGCGTAATAAAATGTTCTCAATTTTTAAACGAACTAAAGAGCAAACAAGTGCTCGCGAATTAAAAAGATACTATAAAATAGTAGATCAAATTAATGCACTTGAAGCAACATATGCTGCAATGTCAGATGAAGAACTACAGAGTATGACTTTCAAATTTAAAGAACGCTTAGAAAGTGGCGAAGAAATTACAGCAATCATCCCTGACGCATTTGCTGTCGTTCGCGAAACATCTAAACGCATTTTAAATATGCGCCATTTCGATGTCCAACTAATTGGTGGTTTAGTATTAACAGAAGGAAACATTGCAGAAATGCCTACAGGTGAAGGAAAAACATTAGTTGCTTCCCTCCCTTCTTATGTGCGTGCACTAGAAGGAAAAGGTGTACATGTCATTACAGTAAATGACTATTTAGCAAAGCGTGACTTTGAATTGATTGGACAAATTCATCGCTTCCTTGGTCTAACAGTTGGTCTAAACATACCAATGATGGAGCAAGAAGACAAAAAGGATGCCTACAATGCTGATATTACATACGGTGTGGGCACAGAATTTGGCTTTGACTATTTACGTGATAATATGGCACATGCTATCGCTGATAAAGTACAACGTCCATATCACTTCGCCATTATTGACGAAGTTGACTCCGTATTAATTGACGAAGCAAAAACGCCGCTGATTATCGCGGGTAAGATGTCAGCAAATGAAGAGCTTCATCGTATCGCTGCTATGTTAGCAAAGCGCTTTGTGAAAGATGAAGACTATGATTTCGATGATGAGACAAAAGCCACATCTTTAACAGATCAAGGTATTGAAAAGGTGGAAGCCGCATTTGGTGTTGATAACCTATATGATTTAGAGCACCAAACGCTTTATCATTATGTCATCCAAGCTGTACGTGCCCATGTCATGTTCGAACGCGATGTAGACTACATTGTACGCGATAATAAAATCGAGCTTGTTGATATGTTTACAGGACGCATTTTAGAAGGTCGTACATTATCTGATGGTTTACATCAAGCTATTGAAGCAAAAGAAGGCGTCGAGGTAACAGAGGAAAATAAAGCACAAGCACAAATCACAATTCAAAACTATTTCCGTATGTATCCGAAATTGTCAGGGATGACGGGTACAGCCAAAACACAAGAAAAAGAAATTTTAGAAGTATACGATATGCGCGTTATTCAAATTCCAACGAATAAACCGCGCCAACGCATTGACCAAACAGATATCGTTTTCGAAACAGCCGAAGCGAAATATGAGTTTGTAGCCCAAGAAACGCTACGTCGTCATGAGAAAGGTCAGCCTGTATTAATCGGCACAACTTCTATTTTACAATCTGAAAAAGTATCACAGTGTTTAAAGAAATACAGCTTACCACATCAACTATTAAACGCAAAAACAGTTGAACAAGAGGTCGAGCTTATTTCAGAGGCTGGTCAAAAAGGACGTATTACAGTTGCCACAAATATGGCGGGGCGCGGTACTGATATCGTTTTAGGTGAAGGTGTCGAGGAACTTGGCGGTCTTTTCGTTATCGGGACAGAAAAGCATGAAAGTCGTCGTGTCGATAACCAATTACGTGGACGCTCTGGTCGTCAAGGTGACCATGGTGAAAGTCAGTTTATCTTATCACTTGAAGATGATATGTTTAAACGTTTCGCGAAAGACGATGTGGAAAAGTTCCGCAAAAAAATGATAACAAACGATATTGAGCGCATTGAAAATAAAGATATTATCGAGCTTATCAATCGCACACAGCGCATCGTAGAAGGGGCTCACTTCTCAATGCGAGAATACAACTTAAAGCTGGATGATGTCATTAACGATCAGCGTAAAATTATTTATGATTTGCGTGACAAAGTGTTAGCTGGTGATGATTTACTAGCACTTATTACACGTATGATGTATGAAACTGTTGACTTTGCAGTACGTGACAATGCACCAGAGGAAGTCGATCCAATAGAATGGGATTTCGATAAAATGGAGCGCACAATCAACTCTTTATTATTAACACCTGTTACAATTGATCGAGCAGAAATAAAAGTGACAAAAATTTTGGATTCATTGAATACCAATGTATTTGAATTACGTGACTTTATTGAAAGCTTCCAAAGCAATGAGCAAATAATGAGAGTTATACCACAAGTTGTCTTAAGCTACATCGATTCAACATGGGTGAAACATTTAGAGCAAATGACGCATTTAAAAGAAGGTATTGGATTACGTCATTATCAACAAGAGGACCCAATGCGTATTTATCAACGTGAAGGCTTAGAATTATTCGGTAAAAATTATCAGGAATTACGCCGTAGCATTGTAGAAGAACTCGTAGCATTTATGAAAAATATTTCAACAATGAAAGAGCAGGAGGAAATATAAACATGGGCTTATTCGATTTTTTTAAAAAAGGCGATAAAGTAGGAAAAGATAGCACTGTTGATTCAGCCGAATTATTAAAGGATTCGAAGCAATCTGGGGATAATCGTGACGTTGTGACAAAGTTATCTTTCCATCCACAATGGAATGTGCCATTAGAACAACAATATGTATTTAACTTTTTAGCAAACGAATTACAACCATTAAAACCAAATCAGTTGTCACTATCAGCAATTAACATTGAAGAACACCCACACACTGGTGCATGGAATGTGAAAGCATTTTTCCGTTCTTCACTACCAGAGCCAATTGAGCTTGGTGAAATCGAATTACTAATTTTAGATAAAGATGATAAACGTCTTGCCTCTAGAATGTTCAACTTCCAAGACTTAGGTGTAATACCAGCCGAAAGTGCTCGTCCTTGGGTATTCGAGTTTGATAAAAGCTCAATTGAAGCTCATGTAGAAGAAGTACCAAAAGAAAATGAGTGGAAAATTGCTTTCAACTTAATTTCTTTACGTGGACATCAACTGGATTTAGATGAAACTTGGAAGCAGCAATTGCCGAAGGAACAACAAGAAGCTTTAGAAAAAATCGTAAAAGATTTACCGAAGCTTGGCAAAACAGAAGTGAACTTCACTGGCTTACAAGCGAAATTACAAAACGATAAAAGCTTACACGTATCCATCTTTATTCGTAATGGAAACGATAAAGCAATTAATCTTGAACAATTACCGCTTGAAATTATCGACGCTCAAGGCAAGCTAGCAGCAAAAGGTTCATTCAAGCTAGATCCTATTTTAACAATACAACCAAATACAACAAAGCCGTGGACATTTATCTTCCCTGCCCAATTAGTAAACGTAAAAGGAATTGACCTTTCACGTTGGACAGCACGTGTCCCACAGCAATAATAAAAGAAAACCTGAATTGCCTAGAGCATTTCAGGTTTTCTTCTTTTCCAAACGAGTAATTAACGCCTTAGCTAACTAGTAGAAGGCTTTACAATGCGGAATAAATACACTAACTACTATTTACTCGCGTATCAAATCACGTGCAAATATAACCTTCTTCAAAAAAATTATTTCTTGCGTAGCGTACTGTATATTTCAAATCTCTTCATCATACATTGTGTAATGTGTTGATTAACCTATTAAAAAAAGACTGACACGCGAGATAGCCCCTCACGCATCAATCTTTGTTAGTTGTATATTTTAGTATGTATAGAGTACGTATTATTCAAATGAAACATTCGCAACACGTTTTGCACCTACATAACGGCTTCCCCAATACCATTTATCATTAATATCTGTAATACTTACACCGATATTCGTTTGAGAGTGGATAAATTTACCACCACCTAAGTATACGCCTACGTGTGAAATGCCACTACCAGAAGTATTAAAGAATACTAAATCACCTGGGATTAAATCATTTTGACTTACCGCTGTACCTACACCGTACATAGATGCTGAAGTGCGAGGTAATGATACACCAAGATCACTAAATACAGTACGAACATATCCAGAACAGTCAAAACCTCTTGTTGAAGTGCCACCATATGCATAAGGTACACCTAAATATTTTTGAGCCGTTGTTTTAAAATCATTTGAAGTAAAATCCGCAGCAGATGCTTTTTCTTCCCCGATAGGTGATAAGAAAATAGCTAATGCGGCTAAAAATGTTAATAAAGTATTTCGTAAAATATTGTTGTAACTCATTAATAATCCTCCACACAGATAAAAAATTTTCTGTTAATTTAACTGTTATTAGATTAACATGAGTTACTACACTGTAACATTACAGTTCTGTAACAATACAGTTACACTTATAAAACTGTGTATTAAATAGTGACCTTTCCTTATACCCTGTTATATCAACGTTTAAACATCTTTTTTACAAATATATTTCATTTCTATGTATCGAATTAGAGACATTTCTCTATCCTCGCCTTACATCTTTGTAACATTCGTAATATAAAATAGCTAAAATGAACTTATTAGATGCATTGCTTAAAGGAAATTTTTAGTTGAACAGGACTTTAGATATACTTATGAGCATTGATAGTTCACATTAAAGAGTTATTTCTTAACATAGCATATCATTACTCCAAATAGATAAATCCTCTTCTCTTTAAAATGTATAACACTTGAAGCAGTCAAAAGTTCATTTATTAATTTTAGTTAAGAGGGCTCTATCCAACTTCCAAAACAGAAAAAGAGGTTATCCAGGAAGTCAAAAATCCCCCCCTGAACAACCGAAAAATCTAGTTTTACGTATTTGCATGTAAAAGTGTTTCTAACATTTCAAAGAAGTTCACGACTTTTCTGAAGGGTGAATATTTCAATCAAACAGCACATCGTTATCTTCTCAATCGATTCCATTAAAGCGCTTGTACGCAACGAAGCGCTCTGTCCAATAGCTATGTGTTACTTTAGATATTTCAACACCATTCGTACCCGCATGAATAAATTGATCGTTTCCTATATATATCCCCATATGCGAAATATTTGCTATATACGTATTTTTAAAAAACACGACATCTCCTGGCATTGGCTGCTCTACTGTAGTCGTATCCTGCAAATAGTAATCAAGGCTACTTTTACGCAAAATATCTAAACCTGCATTGCTATACACATATTTCACAAAGCCGCTACAATCAAAGCCTTCTACAGTATTTCCAGCAAATACATAAGGCGTACCAATCAATTCATGAGCTAGCCCAATCACCTGCTTATACATGGCTTGTCCATTTTCTTTCGGCGCAACGCTAATCACTTGTTCTTCTATATTTTTCGTTGGCAAAACCTTATTCACTTGCAACTGCTGGTTAATATAAATAACATCCGATTGTAGTTTATTCAATTCTTTTAGCTGTATAACTGTCATATTATTTTTCTGAGCGATTGCTGCTAATGTATCGCCTTTTTGGACTATATAAGTCCCTGTTTTTTCTGAGAAGGCTACCTTTTCCTCTTTGTTTACTTTCACTTCTTCATTTGCTACAAGAAGCTTTTGATTAATAAAAATAGCGTCTGTTTCTAAGTTGTTCCATTGCTTTAATTGCTGTACTGTTATTTCATGTTCTCTCGCAATTTTCGTTAATGTGTCGCCTTTTTGTACCGTATACGATGCTGCCTCTGCTACCGGTGCTGCGAGCGCTGATAATATGAGCGCACTTGCAACCGCAGCCTGCCATTTACTTACCATCCTCAAAACCCCGTCCCTTCTATTTTCACGTAACATTCTCTTACTCTATTTAATTTTATTGTAACGAATCTATCTAGCCATTCACAATAGCCTATTTTCCTCTATTGTGAACTTTTATCTTGTTACATCGATTTTCTACTCCGTCTAAAGACACCCTATTTTTACACTTCCAAATTAATTATTTGAAACATTTAGTCAAATTATTGTAATAGCATTTCCAAGCTCTTAAAAAAAGTGTATGCTAGGAGTACTACATGTATCAGTCACTAGTTTAAGGAGAGAAAGTACGATGAAATTTATTCGTGAAAACCTCGTTGTAGGCTTCATGTTATTTGCACTATTTTTAGGAGCTGGAAATATTATTTTCCCTCCATTATTAGGACAACAAGCCGGAGAACATATTTTAATTGCGATGGCTGGCTTCCTAATAACAGGCGTTGGTTTACCACTTATCGGAGTGATAACAGTAGCAAAAAGCGGAGGAGACTTGCACGAATTATCAAGTAAAGTAAATCCACTTTTCGGAATTATTTTCACATCCGTTATTTACTTATCGATTGGGCCATTTTTCGCAATTCCTCGAACAGCTGCTGTATCTTATGAAATCGGTATTAAAGCACCGTTTTTATCAAAATCATTGGCAGAAAGCCCACTTCCCTTATTCATTACGACACTCATATTTTTTGCTATAACACTATATTTAGCGTTTAATCCTACGAAAATAGTGGATCGTATTGGGAAGATTTTAACACCTGCTTTATTGCTCATTATTTTAGCACTCGCAGTAAAGAGCGTATTAACACCTCTTGGGCCAATTGGTGAGGCACAAGGAGGCTATCAAACTTCACCATTTTTCGAAAGCTTTGTTCAAGGCTATTTAACGATGGATGTTCTGGCCGCACTCGTATTCGGTATTGTCATTATCCAAGCATTAAATGGTCGTGGCTTAACTGAAAAAACAGAGCAAATTAAAGTCATTATTTTTTCTGGGGTTGTAGCAGCACTCGGCCTAGCGTTTGTTTATGTATCACTTGCTTATATCGGTGTAACGAGCACAAGCGTTATCGGTTTCCACAGCGATGGTGGTGTCATCATTGCAGAAGCAACAAAAGCTCTTTTTGGTAAAGCAGGTAGCTTTATTTTAGCTGCAACAATTATTTTAGCTTGTTTAACAACAGCTGTAGGGCTGTTGTCTGCAAATGCATCATTTTTCAATAAGCTATTTCCGCGCATTTCCTATCAGTTTTTTTTAATTGTATTTACATTGCTCAGTTTAGGAATTGCCAACTTTGGTTTAGAATCCATCATTTCATACTCATTACCAGTTTTACTCGCTGTTTATCCAATTGCCATTGTGCTTATGCTATTAGCATTATTCGCTAACTACTTCCAGCACAGCTCACTCGTTTATGGGCTTCCTCTAGTCGTAACAGCTGCGATTAGCATTTATGATGGTATAAAGACAATGGGCTTTGAAATAAATTTATATGAAAATATTCTTAGCCATCTCCCATTATATGAGCAAAGCATTGGCTGGCTAATTCCTGCCTTTGTGGCGACAGGAATTGCTTGGATGATTCATAATGTGAAAAACAAATATCGTAATGCTTAAAATATCTACTTATAAAGGTGTGTGGCGAATGAAAAACTTATTAAAAGCAATGCTTTTTAGTTTCTTTTTATTAATACCAATTACGGCAAATGCAGATACTTTAAATGAAGTAAAGTCAATTATTAAAACAGAGTATGTCGGCAATATTAACGGGAATTTACAAAAGGCAGCATCGATTGAAGAAGTAATGGATATGCTTGATGCCTATTCTACCTTCTTTACTGCGGCAGAATTTGAACAGTATATCAACTCGATTGAAATGACATCTGTTGGCATCGGTGTCGTTGTAGAAAAACATGATCAAGGTGTTTTAATTACAGAAGTAATTGAAGGCGGCAGTGCACATAAAGCAGGTATTAAAAGTGGACAGATTATCGTTAACATTAACGGCCAATCAACAGTTCCCATGTCCATTCAAGAAGCAACATCATTAATTATGGGTGAGCAAAATACATCAGTGCGCCTTAGTATACTGCATAATGGAAAAACCAAAAACGTGACGCTCGTTCGTGAGCCATTCAGCATGCCTAACATAACAAAAAAGCTCCTTTATGGAAATGTAGGCTTTATCCACTTAAGCTCTTTTTCTGAGGACGCAGCAAATCTTGTCAAAAGAGCATTTAATGAGCTTAAGTCACAGGGAGCCACTTCATTTATTTTAGATGTTCAAGATAATGGGGGCGGCTATGTGGATGCTGCTGAACAATTAATTGGCATGTTCCCTAAATCACCTTACGCTTATAAATTACAAACTGCAGCAGGTACAGTTACTCATCATTCAATCTATCAGCGCATAAAATTCCCGACAGATACGCGGGTACTTGTCAACCGCTTCAGCGCAAGTGCATCAGAAATGCTTGCAGCTGCATTAGTCGACCAAAAATCAGCCGTTGTTTACGGTGAAAAAACATATGGCAAAGGGACAATGCAAGGATTTTTTGAGCTATCTGATGGCAGTTATTTAAAGCTAACCATCGGCAAATTTTCCGGTCCAAATGGCAGTACGATTAACGAGATTGGTGTAAAGCCACATATTACAACAGCTACGCCAATTATGACAGCACATTTCGATTCCCTTGTTAATAAATTTAAAGGCTATGAGGCGTTATCAGCGACGAAAGTAAAAGAAGGCGACTCTTTCACTTTACGGTATAGCAAGTCGATTGCAACTGATACAATTCAACTTATAGCACTTGGCGATCACGCTGTCCCGATGAAAGCAACATACAAAAACAAGCAGCTCATTATCACACCAACTAAATCGCTTACTAAAAACGAACAATATATGCTCCTCATTCCTCCAACGGCAAAGGAAAAAGGGCAATACATGCATATTACAGTAAACTAGAAGAAGGCAGTAGAGAAAAACTATATTTTCTCTACTGCCTTTTGTGTAATTATTGAAAGAATTTGAAAAATTGCTTAGCATATTAACAGGGAGGGGTCTCTAAGAAATTTTCATGTTTAACAGCCGAACATTACGCTTATTGAGCGAATTTAGGCTTTCGTTGAGCGAGAACCACACTTCGCTGAGCGAGTTTCACCATCCGTTGAGCGAAAGCTGCATTTCGTTGAGCGAATCACTACTTTTGAACTAGAGAATTCACAAGTAATTTCAACTTTTTGGACATGCCCTTCTTTCCCTAGCTAATTCTTAGTTATTTTTTCAGCACTTTCTTTTTCACCTTCACCAGAATTTGTTGCAATTCTGGGAAGCGCAAGATGACTAATAATAGCGCATAGCCTAGCATCGTTACAGTAAATGTGACAATTGCATGCGCCCAAATAAAGTCGATCTGGATATAGGCTGTGACAAGCCATGTAACGGCAATATAGCCGATCGTTAAGCAAACCATTTTCACAAACTGTCGTAGATTACTATCCACTAGCTTTAACTTATATTTCCACTGTAGCCACGCAACAAGTAGTATAAAATTCACTACGGCACTGACAACCGTTCCCCATGCAATCGCATCTGCTTCATATTGTCCAATCATCAACTGAATCACGGCAATATTCACACCAAACACCGCAATAAAACTGAAAATAACTGGGGTCATCGAGTTACCCTTTGCGTAGTAGAAGCGCGTCACATACATATTTGCTGCTAAGAAGAACATCGTCATGCTAAAAATTTCAAGCAATGATGCCGTAAGCACTGTCGATGTCTCATCCCATTGATTACCGCTCTCAAAGACGATACGAACAATCGGCTCTGCTTGGAAATAAAAGTAGACAGAAATCGGCATAACTAATATGTACAATAACCGTAAGCCGCGCAAATATAGGCCTTTAACAGCTGAGGTATCCCCTTCGCCCTCTTTTTTACTCAGCAACGGGAAAATAACCGTCGTAACAGCAGTCATTAAAATCGCCTGCGGAAATTGTGACATTTTCGTTGCGTAGTTCACCCCAGATACCGTGCTCACATCTAACATATTCGTAAAGAAGCGCTGAATTAAAATATACATTTGCGCCGTTGCGCCGCCAAGTATAATCGGCAAAGCCACTTTCCATAGTTCCTTTTGATCTTCTGTATTAGGCAGCATTGGCTTGAATGACATATGCTCCGCCTTGCGCACACCAAATACAAGGAAAAAGAGCATACAAGCTGCGCCGAGCAACGCACCAACACCGTATCCAATTGGTCCAATTACAAACGATAGCCCTACAGAAATAATTAAAAACGATAAATTATAAATGAGCACAGAAAAGCTCGATAAATGGAACTTTCCTTGCACATTCAAAACACCGCTCAACCATGTCGATAAAACAAGCATTATTGTCGATGGCATCATCCAATAATACAACGACTTCAAGCGTTCATATTCCTCGCCTGCTGGTGCTTGGAAATACCATTGTAAAATTGGGTCTGTAAATACGATAAATAATAGGGAAATAATCGAAATCGACACTACAATTGTCGTAAATGTGCGTCGAATATATGCTGTTAGCGACGCTGATGTTTTATGATAAATCGAAATAAAGGCAGTCGTAAATGCGCCACCAATAACTAAATATAAAAAGTTTGGAATCGTATAGGCATTAATAATACTTGCAGCAAGCTCTGTCGTTCCATACTGCCTTCCAATAATGACTTCACGTAAAAATCCAAACAGCCGGGCTAGTATATTAATAACCGCTACCGCTCCGACAATTTTTAAAATGCGGTTCACCCTGCATCAATCCTTATCTTTGACATGTCTTTTGAGTTTTCATCTCGTATTTTTGAGAGTTGATTCCTTGTTTTTTGCAATTTATTCTACGTTTTCAAAGATTTATTCCACGTTTTTTCAGGTTTATTCCACGTTTGCGTAAATCGCCTTTAATCGCACCACGATATTTTGTGCATCGTGTGTTGTGAGCAGCTCTTGCACTTTTGCTTCGTTGATGGCTAAACCAGTCAACGCTCGTTCCATCGCCTGCTGTAGTGCAACTGCATCCATTGGTGGTACAAGTACACCTGCGTCTTCTGCTAACATGTACTTCAAGCCGCCAACGCTTGATGCGATAACTGGTGTTCCACAGCTCATTGCCTCTAGTGCCACAAGCCCTAAACCTTCAATATATGATGGCAGTACAAAAACATCCGCTGCTTGAAAATAGCGCGCTAGCTCAGCTTGTGGCATTGGCTCAATAAAATGGATATGCTCACTTTTCACCAAGGCCTTCACCTTTTCTGTAAAGCCTGCATCCTTTGTTGAACCAATGCAATAAAGTGTAGCTCTACCAGCGTGCGCCTTTTCTAGCTGCTGAAATGCTGTAATAAGTTCGTACACGCCTTTTTCTTCAATAATATTACCGACAAATAAAAAGTTTGTGCGTTCCGAATCCATGCCAAGCTCTTTTTGCATTTGCTGCTTGTCCGCAGGTGTAAACACATTACGATTAATGCCCATGCTCATTATAGAAATGCGTGCAGGCTCGATGCCATAATCTTGTTGAATCGTTTGTGCTAGCTCCTCACCAACTGCAATCACATGATCAGCATGCTGTAATATCTTTGTCGTATATCCTTTAATACGGGCGCTTTTCTTCGCCATTTTATTAATATCGCCGCCATGCGCTGTTACAACATACGGTACTTTGTAGCGCTTTTTTAAATAATAGCTAAATAGACCACTCGGAAAAACATAGTGTGCATGTGTCAGGCTAATTTCGCGTTTATTTTTGCGAAATGTCAATAGCACATTTAAAGCCCACTTCGTATATTTTTTAATAACATTTTTTTTTCCTGTTGCGGGGTTATCATTTACTGCAATTACTGTCTCAATGCCAGCCGCATTTAATTGCTGTACTTGATTTTTTACAAAAACGCCATAAGCTAAATGCTCCTTTGTCGGATACATATTGCTAATAATGAACGCCTTTTTCATTGCGTTGCACCTGCCTGTAACAGCTTCAGACCAAGAGCGGATTTTTCCTTGAAGGCATCATTTGTTGCCTTTGCTAAGGCTTGTGCCCCTTGCCAATCTACCTGTAATTTATTAAACAGGGTACTGAAATAATCATCGCGCTCATGCAATGTATCAATCGCTAATGAATAGTCACCTAGCCCTGCCATTTGTAAAAAATCATTAACTTTCACATGATATGATACACCAATAATTGGTGTTTTCGTATCCGTTGCTAAAATAAGTGAGTGTAGACGCGTACCAATTAATACATCAAATGATGCTGTTAATTCTAAAAGGCGCTGTGGTGGGCAGTTTTCATCAAGTATAATGGTGCGCTCCCCATGCTTCATTAGCTTTTGAATATCCTTCGTTACATCGGCATCTTGTGGATATTTCGTTGCGAAAAATGTAATTTCAGCATTTTGCTCTGCAATGATACGATCTAAGTTTTTCGCCATACCTGCAATATAATTATGGTATTTTTCCTCATCTCCTGTTGGCCAGTACGATGCATTATAGTATGGAACAGCCGTCACACCAATTTTCTTTGGTTCCTCGCTATAATGATGACGCTCCATTTCTAAGCTAAAGGCTGGGTCTCCAATAATATGAACTTCACTCTTCACGCCGATAGATTCTAGTAATGCCTTCGACTGTGGATCACGCACTGATAGATTTTGTGCATGCTTCGCCATATAGCGAATAAACCACTTACCAAGCCCTGTATTTAATGGACCTGCACCACAGCCATAAACGACATACGGCACGCCTGCATTTTTTGCCATCATTGCATAAGAGCCATAAAGTGGCGCCTCACGCTTATATAAATCCATTAAAATCCCGCCGCCACCAATAACGACAAAATCTAATGTTTTCACGATTTTCGAGTTTTCTCGATAAGTTTTAAAAAATGTTTTTGGAGCATTGCCGTTTTTATGATAAAGCGGATAGCTTTGCACATTGTAACGCTGCGCAGTTTGCTTTGGGTTATTACTAAATACAACGATATTTTCAGTTGCGATCTGAAAGGCCTTTTCAAGCTGGCGAATAATGCTTAATAAAATTGCTTCATCCCCATTATTATCATTCCCGTAGTTACCAACAATTCCTATTTTCACTTGTGCATTCATCCTTTTTATTTCAATGTATCTAATATTATGACGCTTTTCTCTTCAATTTGTTCTGCTCTTTAGTATAGCATAATGTTGTTTTGAGTGCTTCTCGCCCATTTGAATTGTATGTGTCCTCCAGAAAATCGAAATCGCTGTTGAATTCACTAGTTTCATCTCAAAAAACAGGGGCATGCCTGAAATTCAGACAGCCCCTGCTATTGCTATTCTTTAGTTAAAGTAAAGCGTTGAATCGCTTCTTGCAGTTCTTTTGTTGTTCTCTCTACATCCATAACAGCCTGTGATACATTAAATAGCTCATTTTGCTGTGATTGTGCTGTTGCACTTACTTCTTCTGCAGACGCTGCTGTTTGCTCTGAGATTGCTGAAATGCTTTGAATCGCCATTGTTGCTTGATTTTTATGTTCTAGCATGTTTTCGAGCTGCGCTTGTAATTTAGCAATCGCTGTTGTAATGGACAATGTTAGCTCACCATTATTTTTAAATGCCTGCTCTGTGCTTTGAACAGATGCATTTTGCATATCTAATAACTGTGCATTGGCATCAATGACTTCTACTGTTTGTCTTGAATTTTCTAAAATGCCTGCAACCGTCTCACGAATAATTTCTGTTTCCTTTTTCGACTGCTCTGCTAAGTTGCGAACTTCCTCCGCTACAACAGCAAAACCTTTTCCATGCTCCCCTGCACGGGCAGCCTCTATACTCGCATTCAATGCAAGTAAATTCGTCTGTTCTGTAATACCTTGAATCGATGCGATAATATGATTAATATTTGAAATATCTGCGGCTAAAGCATGCATTTGCTGCTGAATACGCTTGTTCATTTCATTTGTTTTCGTATTATGCTCACGTAAGCTAATGACCTCATTCATACCATTTGAAATCGTCTCTTGCGTTTGTCGTGACAGCTCGTCCATATTATTTGAAATGTTTGACAATGAATCAATTTCATCTGACAAATCCATCATGCGGTAATTCGTCTCTTCCGTATCCTCTGATTGCTTTGATGTACCTTGTGCGATTTCATCAATTGCTGTTGCTACCTCTACACTGGAAGCCGTAATTTCGTTAAATGAATTCATTACATGTGTCGTTGCATTGTTTAATATGTTTGTTGAATTTTGCACTGTTTGAATAATTCCGCCTGTTTGCTCAATCATATTGTTATAAGCCATCGTCACAGTTCCAATTTCATCATACTTAATATATTTCGGGTCAATCGTTTTTGTTAAATCGCCCGATGCAGCCGCTTCAATTGATGCACGTAAATACTTCAATGGACGAAGTTGCTTGTAAATATACCATACACTAATTACTGTCATTATCGCTATAATTAGGATAGCAGAAATAACTGCAATCATCTGTATTTGATTGTACTGCTCTAAAATCACTGATTCTGGCAATATTAATTGTACGACCCATTTCTCCTCAATTCCCACTAATACCATTGGCTTAAAAATCGTATAAGCATCACCCTTGAAGTGTGGAGAATATGCATACCTATTTACTGTTTCACCATTAGCAGTTTGCTGTTTCACTGTTTCCCATGTCATATCGCTGTACGACTCAATACTGCCCCCGCTTTCACCCAAGCTATTCGTAACAAGCTCGCCAGCATTCGAAATAATGGCTGTATAGCCACCATCAGGCGTATCCGCCGCAACTAATTCATTTAAAAATTCAATTGAAATATCAGCAGTTAAAGCACCAAAGACATTTCCTCTCGCATCAATTAATGGCACTGCAACCGTCGTCATTTGTACTGGTTGCCCATCTATTTCATATGGGTACGGCTCAACTAATGTCATACGCTTTTGCTCTTTCGGTATCCAGTACCATGCAGATGCTTCTCGATCATCTACATCATTGAGTATCG
Organism: Metasolibacillus meyeri; assembly: GCF_003049505.1. Taxonomy (GTDB): domain Bacteria; phylum Bacillota; class Bacilli; order Bacillales_A; family Planococcaceae; genus Metasolibacillus; species Metasolibacillus meyeri. The sequence continues at coordinate 848 of NZ_PYWN01000089.1, read as the reverse complement.
TAATATCAATAGACTGATCTTCTTTCCATAAATATGGGATAAAGCGCCCTTGCGAATCAACATATCGCTCATCAGCTATCGAATCAACTTCAAATGAATTACGTTCAAGTACAGCACCTGCTCCGATGATATCTTCATTATTTTGCAGATTGGAAGTAATCATTTCTATAACGTCATCTGCATACAAATCATCATTATTTCTTAAGTTTTCCATCATCGATTTCGTTGTAACTAACGCCGTACTTGCCTCTTTAAAACGCTCACCCATTTTTAAAGTAGCTTGCTCCGCTGTCACTAATGTTAAATTTTCAGCATCACTTGCATTCTTACCTTTAATAATCATTCCTGTTATTAATATATAAGAAATAAATAACACAATAAATACACCTATAATTAAAGATGATAACTTTAATGGAATACTCTGCTTCTTCTTCATTATGTCCCTCCTTATATAAATTTATCATTCGCTAATTAATACTTTATGGAAAAAATTAGTTGCATTACTTTTGACTAAATACTCCTTTCAATGAAATAATCAAAATATACTACTATTATAGTAGAAATAATAAGATAAATTAATTGCTTTTTTAGTTTATTGCCAACTATTTTTCAAAAATCGACTCTATCTTTAACATTTCGCGATAAATGACAAACTTCCTCTTTTCGTATCCATAAACGCCTAAACTTAATAGAAATACAAGAAGCTGTCGAAAAAGTACACTTTTCCGACAGCTTTATTAGTTTATCCCGCATTAACGGACAGTAAGACGCCTACCTCAAGACTTGAGAAAAACAAAAAGGATAGGTGGGCGATAACTGTCCGTAAAAGCCCGATTGGTTCAACTAAC
>NZ_PYWN01000088.1 GCF_003049505.1 Metasolibacillus meyeri | reverse complement strand
TGTCGCTGACGTTACACTTTCGCGACAGGAGAAGATTTGCTGAATCAAGTTAAACATTGAAATTCGCTCAACCAAACTTAAAAGCAGAGCATTGCTGCAAAGTTGATTGGATTTAAATAACAATGGCTGCCGGAAAAGTGACATATTAGCCAACTTTTCCGACAGCCTATTTACAATTATAGTTTTGTATCATCAATTGAATTTAAGTAATCTTTAATTGTACCAATTACCGATTCCACACAGCCACTCTCAAACGGTGAAATAAGGCCGGCTTCATTCACTAGATTTGTAAAGGATTGTGAGCCACCTAAGCCGCATAAATGCACATAGTCCTTCCATGCGCCATCGAAGTCCTCGCGTGAACGCTTCCAAAATTGGAATGCACATATTTGGGCTAATGTGTAATCGATATAATAGAATGGGCTTGCATAAATATGCCCTTGACGTTGCCAGAAGCCGCCCGCCTCTAAATAAGCATTACCATCAAAATCACGGTTCGGCAAGTATTTCGCCTCGATATTCTTCCATGCTGCCTTGCGTTCAGCAGGTGTCATTTCTGGATTTTCATAAATAACATGTTGGAATTCATCAACCGCAACACCATATGGTAAGAATAATAATGCACCACTTAAATGCGTAAATTTATATTTGTCTGTTTGCTCTTTAAAGAAGAGCTCCATCCATGGCCATGTGAAAAACTCCATACTCATTGAATGAATTTCTGCTGACTCATATGTTGGCCATAAATATTCTGGAATACCGATGTTGCGGCTAGAGTACACTTGGAATGCGTGACCTGCCTCATGTGTTAATACATCGATGTCACCTGATGTTCCATTGAAGTTTGAGAAAATAAACGGTGAGTTATAGTCATCAATAAATGTACAATAACCGCCACTTTCTTTCCCCGTTTTCGCTACTAAATCCATCAACTCATGGTCAATCATAAAATTGAAGAACTCGCCTGTTTCCTTTGATAGCTCCTCATACATTTTCTTACCATTATCGATAATCCATTCTGGAGAGCCCTGTGGTTTCGCATTACCTGTTAAGAAATTCAAGCCTTCATCATAGTATTTAAAATCTTCTACACCAATGCGCTTCGCTTGACGCTTATATAGCTCTGTTGCGACTGGTACGATAAAATCACGCACTTGATTGCGGAACTTCTCTACCATCTCTGCATTGTAATCAACACGATTCATATTAATATAGCCTAGCTCTACATAGTTTTTATAGCCTAATTTCGTCGCAATTTCATGACGTAGCTTCACTAATTTATCATAAATTTCATCAAATTTCTCACCATGCTGTGCATAGAAGCTAAAGTTTGCTTCGCGTGCCGCTTTACGCACATTGCGATCCAATGATTCACCATACGGCGCTAACTGTGCAAGCGTTAATGTTTTACCATCAAAGTCGATTTGTGCAGATGCTACAAGCTTATTATATTCTGAAACAAGCTTATTTTCCTGCTGCATTAATTCAATCACTTCTGGTGAGAAGCCTTTAATTTGATTTTCTGCTAATGCAAAAAGCTGTGTTCCCCATTTTTCTTCAAGCTGTGCACGGAATGGTGATTTCACAAGCTCTTGATAATATTCGAATACAATTTCTTCTGCCTGTGGACTTACTTCATCTAAATAATCACGCTCTGCTTGATAAAAAGCATCATTTGTATCGATGGATGCGCGAATATAAACTAAATTCGCTTGCGTCGAGAAATTATTACGGTACGCATTAATTTTTTCAATAACTGCGCTTTGTTCCTCTACATTTTGTGCATTTTTGAAATCCTCAATCAATGCACGTACTGCTACTTTCATTTCATCTAAATTTGGACGCTTATACTCATAATCTTTAAATGTTACTCCCACGATGTCCCCACCTTTAAATTGTGTTTGAATCAATGACGCCTTTAGCTAAAGGTCTTATGTTGATTTCCTAGCATGCCGTTCCTTTCTAGCATTTGCCCAATCAAAATCATTCAATTCGCTTTTAATTATTTACTACTATTCATTATTTTGCAACTATTCTGAAGGACATTTAGTAGAATTATAGTCAATTGTCAGAATTATTTGTGTGCCTGACACCTATACATTAAATTTACGAATTGCTTCTTGTAAGCTATGAATCTCATTCATTAACTCGTTTGCAGAATTTGTAACAAGTTCGATTGTATGTTGTTGCTCCTCTACAGATGCCGTAACCTCCTCTGTCACAGCTGCATTTTTCTCACTAATATTCGCAATATCTTCCATTGAAATGAGCATCTCATTTTTAGACGTGTTCAACTTATTCACGCTACTCGACATATCATGAATAGTAGCCGTAATGTGTTCAACAGACTTTTCGATTGCCTCGAACGAGCCTTGCGTTGTCACAACAGAGTCACGTTGCTTTTGCACAATTATTGTCGCTTTCGCCATTTCATTTGTTACTAAATTTGTTTCTTCTCCAATTCCACGCAGCGTCTCTTTTACTGCTCCTGTTGCCTGTTGCGTTTGATCAGCTAATTTACGTACTTCTTCCGCTACAATTGCAAAACCTTTTCCATGCTCACCTGCACGTGCCGCTTCAATCGATGCATTCAAGGCTAATAAATTCGTTTGATCAGAAATTTCATTAATTGTACCTACAATCCCTTCAATCTCAGTCATTTTCTGCATTAAATTATTAAATACCGTTTGCACTTGTATCATAAGCTTGTTCGATTCTTCAGAGCTTTGCTGTAAATGCTGTAAATTTGCCATTCCTTGTTCATTGGAATCAAACATTTGTACAGACGCTGTTAGCATCATGTCATTTTTTACATGTAATACGTCAATTTGAGTAGCAAATTCAGCTGTTGATCGATTCGTCTGTTCCGTGTTTAAAGCTTGCTGCGTCGCACCGCTCGCCACTTCCGCAACCGCTTTCACAATTGTCTCGCCTACAGCCGTCGTTTCCTCTGCAACAGCCGATAAATTGCTAGAAGTCGTTTGAATTTCAGTGATTGTTTTCTCTATATTTGAGATAAGTGCCTGTAATTGAATCACCATATTATTAAAACCTTCATTCAAAGTACCGATTTCATCTTGTCGATTAAGTTGATCAATCGTTACTGTTAAATTTCCATCTGCTACTTGGCTCACTCGCTTAGATAAACGTATTAGCGGAATTGCTAAATAGCGTGAAAATACAATCGACACAATCCCTCCTACTACAGCAGAAACAATAAGCGTTGCTAGAATGACTTTAACTAAGTCATTTACAGGTGAATTAAAATCTTGCATGTATGTACCTGATGCAACAATCCAGTCCCAATGAGGATCTAGCTTTGAGTAAATTAATTTTGGTGCTACAGCAGTTTGCCCTGGCAGCTCAAAATCATAATATGTAAAACCCCCACCAGCTAATGCATGCTCTTTCACTTCTCGAATAAAATAACTTCCAGAACTATCCTGACTTTCCCATAAATTATCCCCTTCACGTGTAGGATGTCCAAGCAATGTTCCATCATGACCTAAAATATAAATATAGCCGTTTTCCCCTAAATTTGCAGGGTATTTTAGTGAACGCTTGCCCTCTGCACCCATTGCGCCAATCAGTTGCGTTTTGATACGCTCTTTTGCTTCTTCAAGCGTTAGCATCCCTTGCTCTACTTCATAATTTGTCGATTCAATTAATTGCAAAGCCGTTTCTACGCTATTTTTAATTACCGTTTCTCCTAGCTCATCCATCCCTTGCTTTGCTGTCATATAACTAACAACACTAATGATGAGACTGGGTATAAAAAATATTAAAAATGAAAACACAAGCAATTTACCCTGTATAGATTTTAGAAAACGTGTCATTGTCATCATCCCCCCATCTTTAATCTAAAAATATATAACTAATATTATTACATAAATAGGCACAGTAGGGAAGAAAGCCTAATGATAAGTGAAAATCAGCGAAATTCATAAAAAAAACGCCTTAAAAGTAGGCGCTTTTAGCAGCAAGTATTTACTATCTAAAAAAAAGTGCCTCATCTTACAACATGAATCTCTTTATTAACCAGTTCAAAAGTACCAATTTACCCAGTGGACAAAAAAATTCGCCCAACCAATGCTCAGTTTCGCCCGTAAGACAAGTAAATTTACTCAAAAACAGAGGCATGCCTGAAAAGTTGATACCTTTTCGGACATGCCCCTTGTTTTCAAAGCTCTCTCTTACAATTTAAACTTCTCAATCTCATTCACAACGTCTTTTGACGTAGCATCGAGCTTTTCGACTACTTCATTGAGCTTCTCAACCATATCTACTTGAATATCTATCGATTTTGCTACTTCCTGTGTTTGAGTTGTTGTGTTTATTGCCAATTGGCTCATGTCTTCAGCGGATGCTAATATTTCCTCGGAGCTCGCTGACATTTGCTCGATAACTGCTGAGTTTTCTTGAATATTATTATTAACTCGTATAACAGATTGTAAAATGCTTTCTAGATTTTCACCAATTGCTGTTACTGCTAAGCTACCCTCTTTTACATCCTCTGTACTTACAGCCATTTCACTTAATGCACGTTCCGCAATTTCTAAGAAGCTTTGTAAATGGTTGCGAATATCGTCTGCTGAAGTGCGCGACATTTCTGCTAGCTTACGCACCTCATCAGCTACTACAGCAAAGCCTTTACCTGCTTCACCTGCTCTTGCCGCTTCAATCGCAGCGTTTAATGCTAATAAATTGGTTTGGTCTGCAATGCTTGTAATGACAGTAACCATTTCTTCGATAGAATGGAATCGTTCACCCATTTCACGTACTTGCTCAGATGTTCTAATAACTGAAGCTTCTACGTTTTGAATTTGCTGAACAACATGTTTAGAGTTTGACGCACTCTTTTCCACTAACTCTGTCATATCGTTCGAAGATTCGGCAATATCGCTTGTTGAATCAGCTAATCTTTGAATACCAATTGTCATTTCACTCATCGCTTGCATGACCTCATCATTGCTAACTTGTTGTTTGCCACTACCTTCTGCAATTTGCGTTACACTTGCAGCAATGGTATTATTCGAATCACTTACATGGTGCGCTGTCAAATTAATATCTTCAACAGCCTGCTCTAGGTTATTTGTTTTTGCATGAATTGTTTCAAATGTTGCTGAAAGCTGTTGGAGTGCATTTGTAAAGTCTTTTGCGAATCTGGAAATTTCATTGCCATTCGTCATATCGATGTTAGATACTGCCTCATTGGCACCTTTAATATCGCCTTCCGCTAAATAGGTTGCTGACTCCTTCAACGATGTTAAAGGGCGCAAAGATTTATTAATATAATAATAAAGTATAGCTAAACCTAAAATTGCAATTACACTAAAGATAATAATAATCATAGGGATAACTTCCTTAGCGATTAAACTACTAATGATATCAACATAGTCTGCATCCATATCAATCCCTAAATAAAAAACTGCCTCTCCACTTGCATCCTTTACCGGAATTGTTCCTGAAATAAACTGCCCGTACTCACTTTCAATAATATCTGTATAGTAGTAGTCATCTTCTAATGCTTGTACAAGATGGGCATTTGAGGTAGCGCTTGATTCATCACCGATAGCAGCTGCATTTTCATGGTCATCTGCTGGCATACCATCAACTAAAAAAACTGCCTTTCCTTCTTTACCATTTGTAGGTGGGGCAAAAGTATAAGCATACATAACGCCATTTTTCTCACGTAGCTCATTTAATTGTTCACGTAATTCCCAGTATAATGTACTCTCTTCTGGTGAATTTACTAGCTGCTTATAGCCTTCAATATCCATATATTCAGCTATATTTTGTGCTACTGTTACACTATGCTCTGCTAATGTTGCTTTTACGGACTTTTCCGTACTATAAACGGTCATGAAAACATTAGCTGCTATTAATACTATAAAAACTGCAATTGTAATGGCTACAATACGGCTCGCTAATCTATCTTTTCGTCGCATAAGTAGTCTCCTTTCTCGATTTCCAATCGTTATAAATATTGTGACTTACTTCGACAAAATTCACAATAGTTAAAATCTTTAAGCTTGTTTTTTCACAATTTTGCCATATAAAAAAAGAGACTGTAAATTTTTTCATTTTACAGCCCCTTTAAAATGTATTATTAATTAATACTACGAATTAATATGGTAAGGACAAGCAAGTTTCAACTAGCACGCTACTAAGAATGTAACTGAAGCTCGACCTATTCTCCTAAATCTGCATTATGATATACACGCTGAACATCTTCTAAATCTTCTAGCGCATCAATCATTTTTTCAAATTTTACTAAATCATCGCCTGTTAACTCTACCTCTGTCATTGGTAGCATTGTTAACTCAGCTACTGTAAATTCCTCAATACCAGCTGCTTTAAATGCTTCTTGCGTTGTATGGAATTGATCTGGTTCTGTATAAACGATAATTGTACCTTCTTCGTCCATAATATCACGCGCATCTAAGTCCGCTTCCATTAGAATTTCTAGTACCTCATCCTCTGTTTTACCTTCAACGCCAAACACTGCTGTGCTTTGGAACATATGTGCAGCAGAACCGCTAACACCCATATTCCCACCGTTTTTGCCGAATGCTGCGCGCACCTCAGAAGCAGTACGGTTAACATTGTTTGTTAAAGCATCAACGATAACCATTGTACCGCCTACCCCAAAGCCTTCATAGCGCAGCTCATCAAATTGCTCATCTCCGCCGCCTTTTGCTTTTTCAATTGCTTTTTCAATAATATGCTTTGGCACAGAATATGTTTTTGCACGCTCTAAAACCGTTTTTAATGCACGATTTGATTCTGGATTTGGCTCACCAGATTTTGCTGCTACATAAATTTCACGACCGAATTTCGCATAAATACGGCTATTTGCTGCGTCTTTCCCCGCTTTTTTATCTTTAATGTTATTCCATTTACGCCCCATCGAGTTCACTCTCTTTCAATTATATATAAATTCAATGAAATAATGTTTTAACTTAACTATTATACATAAAAAACTTCAAAAATTAAATTATAAATCTTGTAAATTAAATGTATCGCCTTCTTGCAATGTGCCGCTCTTATAGCCCTTTGTAAACCATCGCATGCGCTGCTCGCTCGTCCCATGTGTGAAGCTTTCTGGCACAACATAGCCACGTGCCTCCATCTGCAATGTATCATCACCAATCGCATGTGCAGCCGTTAATGCCTCCTCAAAGTCGCCTTCTTCTAAATAGCCTTTGCTTTGCACGTAATGTGCCCAAACACCTGCTAAATAATCGGCTTGCAATTCAAAGCGCTTCACCTGCTCGTTATACTCTGCTTGCGATACTTTACCATTTAATGCATGCACCTTTTGCGAAGTGCCTAACAATGTTTGTACGTGATGCCCTACCTCGTGTGCGACAACATAAGCCATCGCAAAATCACCAGGTGCTTTAAAGCGATCTTTCAATTCTCCATAAAAGCTTAAGTCAATGTATAGCTTATAATCTGCTGGACAGTAAAACGGTCCAACAGCTGCACTTTGCAAGCCACAGCCTGAGCTAACACTTTCAGTAAAGAGTACAAGTGTTGGATTTTGATATGTCATACCGTTGTCTTTAAAAATTTGCGTCCAAATATCTTCCGTATCTGCCAGTACGACCGACACAAATTCAGCCAGCTCTTCCTCTTCACGACTTGGTGTATATACCTCTGTCGTTTGCCCGTTTTGCGTAATACTTTTCGTCACCGTATTGAGTACATCACCTGCATCCCCTCCGCTCAGCAATGTATAAATAATGACAATAATAATTCCAATACCACCTAAGCCACCACCGACTTTTCCAGCACTCATGCCGCGACGATCTTCTACATTGCTGCTTTTACGTCTGCCTTTCACATCCATAGATGTCCCTCCAATATTTCTTTACATATATTCGTACCCGTTTTACAAGTAAGATACTCTTTTTTAATAAAAGTAAGGTAGAAAAAACGCGCTCACGAATCTTATCGTGAACGCGCTTTTTCATCCTCTAAAACCTTCTCCAGCAGAGCCTCGCAGCCTTCTAAACAAAGGTCATACGTTTCTTGGAAATCGCCTGTATACCATGGATCCGGTACATCTTTCTGATGCGCTGTTAAATCTAGAAAACGGAAAATTTTTGTATCATCCGGCTGTCTAAGCATTTCGCGAATGTTATCTACATTGCTTGTATCCATCCCAACAATATAATCAAATTCTGTAAAATCACTGCTTGTTAACTGACGACATTGCATACCAGTTGTGACAATGCCATATTCCGTTAGCTTCGCCTGTGTTCCTTTATGTGGTGGCTCACCAACATGCCAGCTACTCGTGCCTGCTGAATCCACTGTAATTTTCTCACTTAAGCCGCGCTTTTCTATTAAATCGCGCATAACAGCTTCAGCCATAGGAGATCTACAAATATTGCCCAAGCATACAAATAGTATACGCATCTCGCTCAACACCACCCTATATTTTTGCGTGTAGCTCTTCCGTTAAACGTAGCAATTCCTGCTCTAAAAACTTTGTTGCTTCATCGCGTGCTTCCTTGCCACTTTCCACTGTAAATGGCTTCCCATAAATTAAATAACCTTTTTGACGCTTAAATACTTCCCCCACATTACGTGGTCCAACATAGGCAGCTGGTACGATTTGTGTCTTTGAAAGCTGTGCAATTGTTACCGCTCCTTGCTTCAAATCATTGCTTTCTGTTGAGCGTGTACCGCTTGGGAAAATACCGACGATTTTTCCTTCCTTAATAAGCTGACGTGGAATTTTAATAACGCTTGGTCCAGGATTATCACGGTCAACAGGAAAGGCATTTAATCGATTAATGAGCCAACCAAGACCCTTCATTTCAAACAACTGCTTTTTCGCCATAAAATGAATTTCACGTGGATAAATCGATACGCCTAGATTAATAATGTCAATATAGCCTGTATGCGTACAAGCAATAACAAAGCCGCCATCCTCTGGTAAATTTTCCTCGCCATATACCTTTGCCTTTGAGCCATTTATTTTTAACGTAACCTTACAAATATTCGCTGCTAATTTATACACATCATTGCCCTACCTTATGTTTTAATACTTTTATTTTAATCAAAAAGGTGCATTCTTTCAATTATGTGTACTGCTTTGCAATGTCTTGTACTAAATTTTCTAGCCAGCTATCAAGCTGTGAAAACTGAAAACCAGCCGCTGTCGCTTTATCATTTTTCATATACCATGATGCGGGAATCGCATAAGGTGAACGTATTTCGTCATCTCCTAAAAGAGCGATTTTTGCTCGTTTGCCTGTCGCCTTCTCTACTAGCTCCATTAATGTACGCAATGTAATTGCTCCCGTTGCCGTTGCATTAAATGGACCCTCTACCTCAGTTTCCCCCGCCCATAATAAAAAACGAGCTGCTTCATCCGCATGAATAAATGACATTTCTGCCTCCATATTGACAAAGCCAATTGGCTTCTCCTGCGCTACACGCTTCACATGAAAATGCAGTCGCTCTGTATAATCATCCGTTCCCATCACAATTGGGAAGCGCACCGCTACAACAGGAAACTCTGCATATTTGAAAAACACGGCCTCTGCCTGACGCTTTCCTTCTCCGTACGTAAAATCTGCCGTATCCCCCATACGAATCGCATAATTATGCGGATCAAAGTCTTCCTCTACTTTTATAGCACCATCAATCTCATATGTTGATAATGTAGACGTAAAAACAAGCTTACCAATTTTTCCATTAAACACATCACAAAAAACCTTCGCTTCATTTGGCGAATAACAAATATTGTCATAGACAATATCGAATGTACGGTTTTCCATCAGTGATTGTAAATCGCTCGCATTTGTGCGGTCTATCACGACATGCTCCACTTTGCCGCCAAATGGATTGCCCGACTTTCCTCGTGTCGCAATTGTCACTTGATACCCCTCTGCTAATAGTCGCTCTACTAATTTCTGTCCAAAAAATCGCGTTCCACCTAATACTAAAACTGTCGCCATCGTTTATTCCCCTTCCCCAATTAAAATATCTACATCTATCGTAATTTGTGGTAGCTCTACTGCCTCGCTATTTTCAATATGCCAACCCATCGGTGTCATTTGCAATAATTTTGACACAAGTCCCGTGGCTAGCGGTATGGTGTAAGTAAGCCGGTGAACATTCACATGTGCAAAGCTTTCTTTAAAGCGTTCTACCGTTTGGATATTAGAATAGTTTTCCTTCTCTGAATCCGCAAATGCTTGCACACGTAACTCTTTTAAATAGCCTTCCTGTGGCACAACTTTAATTACTTTACCATTTGGTTGAAGCAAGCGCTTAAATTCCTCATAATTGGCCGGTGATAAAATATTTAAAATCGTCGTAAAGCTCGCTGATTGAAATGGGCTATTCGCTAAATCACCAACACACCAAATTTTCTCACTATAAAATTTAGCCGCAGCGATAATTCCTTCTTTCGCAATATCAATGCCCACACCTACCGCATTCGGTATCTGTGCACAAATACGGGCTAAATGCGAGCCCTCCCCACAACCTGTATCTAAAATAATTTGTTCACCAACTAATAACTCAGCAATCTTCTGTTGCAAAGGATCATAAAGACCGCTTGCAATGACTTCCTGCCGTGCCTCAAATAATTCTTTGCTATACATTGTAGCAACAGGCTTTGTCATGAAATTCATATAGCCTTGCTTTGCCATATCAAATGAATGATTTTCACTACAGCTCATTGTTCCCGTATCATTTAACTGCATCTTGGCCTGACAAAGTGGACATGCAAATAACGCCATATGCTGCTTTACATAGTAAATGCTTGCTTCTCTTTTTGATAATTGTTTCATCATGCTCTCCTACAACCGTTTTCTCTATTGTACAGGAAAAACGCACTCAACAAAAATAGCCCCGTCCTATTAAGGAGCATGGGGCTATCACAATTACTCTATTAAATCCCTCTTCACTCACTTCGTGCCTAACACGCCTATTTCTTTAAGAAGGCTAATCAAAAACGGGTTTTTCTCACTTTTTAACGCCTCATCTGTACAGGCTGAGTCAGATGCATAGCTTAGTTTTTGCGCCTCTCCTAATGTGGATTCTTCAAGAAAATTTGTCGCATTCGCATCTTCAAAGCATTGTGGAGCGATATATGTTTTAAACGTATGCTCCAAAATGACCCTAGTATCTGCCGAAGGTTTCGTTTCTCTCGGTATAATGAAACTTGCAAAAATAATGACAATCATTAAAACTGTAAAAAGAATCAATCGTCTACTTTTCTTTCCTTGCATGAACTCACTCCTTCGATAGCAGCTTTATATCTTTAATTATTTCTTCATACGGTACATTTAGCCCATTATAATTTTTGATGATGATTCCCTCTTTATTAATCAAATAAAAAGATGTGCCGTGTATCACTTGCGTATCATCCAAAGGCTTTTTAGCAATTGTTTTAAAATTTTCTAACGCGAACTGCTCAATTGTTTCTTGTGAATAACCTGTTAGCAAGTTCCAATTAGATAAATCTGCACCGTAGCTCAACGCATATTTTTTTAAAATTTCTGGTGTGTCTATTTCTGGATCAACACTAAAGGACACTAATTCTACATCCAACTTCTCTTCCTTTAACTTTTCTTGTAGCTCCGTCATATTCGCCATCATTGGTAGGCAAACTGTCACACAATTTGTAAATACAAAATCGGCTACCCATATCTTCCCTTTTAAATCAGCTAATCCAAATTCTTGGTCTTCCTGATTGGCAAATGTAAACTCTTTCAGCTCCCAATTAAGTGGATCTTTCACTTGTTGGCTGCATCCGATCAACAAAATGGAGAAAAATAATATAGAAGAAAATAATCGTTTTTTTCGCAATACACTCACTACTTTCCATTCAATTGTAGGTACTCTGACTAACGTCATCATAAGTATTGGTCATCGCCAATCTATATGTCAATGTGAGCTAGCCCTTTTTCACTCTTTCTTCTTTCTTATCACACATTTTCTAAACATTTTTGACACTTTTACAACAAAAAACTGCTAGGAGAGTCTAATTACTCTTTCCTAGCAGTCTCATATTTAAGTCGTTTCCATCGCTAAATGCTCGGTTGTTTTTCTATCCTTTAATGCATCATAGGCTGCCTGTATATTTTCAGGCGATAATACTTTTTTCTGTTGATGTAAATGCACAATCCAGCTCTTTAAATCATTTGTCTTCAACACATCTACATTATCAGAATGCAGCTCAATTTTCTGGAAGGAGCATTCATTTGTAAAGACAACAATTGCTTTATACGCCTCTGCATCTACTGTAGGCAATACATCACGCAATGTATAGACACTACGTTGAGCTTGATGGATTGGGTTTGGGAAAGTCTCTTTTCGCTCCTTATGTAGAAGCTGTGACCATTCAATATCTTGCTCACGTCCCGCAATCCAGCCCTTTTTCTGCTCTACATGTACTACATAAATGCCTGATGCGTGCATAATCAACACATCTACTGGCTTTTCATTTGGTTGAAGCTGTACATCAAATAAAATATCATATTTTTCTTTCGTCGCTTTTAATTCCGCTGTCAGTTTATATAATGTATGAACTCTACTATTACTTAGTACATCGAAAATCGAATACGACGTCGCTTTACTAAATAAAGAATCATCATATTTATAAACAATAAGCATTACTATAGCTATGAATAGAAATACACCTAGCAATATCCAAACCATTCCTCACGTCACCCCATAGACAATCATTTATACAGTTATTGTAACAAACTAACAACGGCTTGGCTACGCGCGTTTAGAACTATAATTTTTTATCAATGACAATGCTACCTAGCTCTGTTTTTAGCTTAATCAAATTTTCCCCTGTACCATAAACAAGGCGCTTGCCACGCTCACCATAAATCGAAATTTTCCCTAGCTCTGATTTCGCCTCAATTGTTGCATTATCAATCGCTTTTGCTGTTAGTACCTCTATTTTCCCTACACTTGTTTTCAGCTTTAATGGCTTTGTAATGCTTTCAACATCCATCGTCATCTTGCCTGCCTCTGTACGCGCATCAATTTCACCTTGAATATTGATTAAATCTACACGCCCTGCTTCTGATTTTACATGCCAAATTTCCGCAATAGAGTCTTCAATGATGACTTTGCCAGCTTCACTTTTCACAGTAGCTGTCGTAGCATGAACTGATTGCAATTCTGCTTTCCCAACGCTTGACTTTACATTTAACTCACTAGCTAAGACATTTTTTAGCTTTGTCTTACCAACAGATGTATGACATTTAATCTCCTTTGCTTGTAGCTTTTCAATCACAGAGCCACCGATTTCATTTTTAATGACAATGCTTTGGTAAAGTTTTTCTGGTACATAAACGAACGCTGTCGCCCCATGATCTATATTGAAATTAATATTAATCTTTAAGCCAAATAATTTAAATGTACTTTCCTCTCGTTGAATGTCAATAGTCAATGTATTATTCGCAATTTCCACATCCATTATAAATTGCTCGCCTTTGCTTTTTAATTCTGTATAAAATTTCCCTGTTGGTGATGGTAATAATTCAATAGCAGCAAGTTCACTATCAATTTTAATATGATCGAATTCTTCTTCCTTCACAGTTTTTGATGTTTGAATGAATTCCTGTTCTGAATAAGCTTTCAACAGCTCTGCTGCTAGCTCATCTACATCACCTAATGAAGTAATTATTTCTTCCACTGATTTCCCTTCAGCCTGACCACTTGCAAAGTATTCCTTGAAATCACGCAATATATCTTGTCGCTCACCATCATTTAACTTTGCTAACGCTCGCTCTAATTTGCTTAAAAATTGTTGTTCCATCATTATTATTCCCCCTCATTCATTAAACTGTTTACCGCTTGGTAAAAATGTTCCCATTCCATCTTTTGTATGCGCAATTGCGCCTTGCCATCTTCGGTAATTTGATAATACTTTCTTGCAGGTCCTTCTGTCGATTCCACCATATACGTTGTAAAATAGCCTTCTGCTGTTAAACGACGTAGTAATGGATACACAGCCCCTTCAGAAATATTGATTTTACTTGAAATTGCCTGTACTAGTTCATATCCATACATATCGCGCGTTTCAAGTAAGGCGAGTACACATAAATTCAGCACACCCTTTTTAAACTGTGGATTCATTGCGTTTCCTCCTCCCACTACTATTTATTAATTAGTAGTATAGCATCCACTATTGTTCAATGCAAGGTACTGATTTAAAAATAATAGAAATAATTCAGAAATCTCGTGCACCTTTATCGAAAATAAAATCGTTACCGCCAGTGTTTTCAACGATTTAAAAGAAGATATCATTTTTCTCAATGCCGTACGCTTCCAGCAAAAAAGTGTCTGGGGAGTGATCTAATATACCACTTCCCAGACACTTCCTATTTTACTTGTCTTAAAGACTTCATACTTTTTGCAAAAACCCATAACAACACAATACTCGCAATGGCGATGCTTGCTGATAAATAATACGTTTTACCACTCGCCAGCGTGAGCATCCACGTGAAAAATAACGGTCCGATAATGCGTCCTAAGCTATCCATCGAATAAATAACACCTGCTGCAGTGCCATACATACCACCTGATTCCTTCGAAGCAAGCGATGTATTTAACGTTCGAGCAAGTGCATTTCCTGCCGTAAATACGCATAGTGCTGCTCCAGCAAAGACTAAGCTATTCGTGAATGGTAGCATGAATAAACCGATTGCTGTAATAATTTGTGCGAGCATTAACCATTTCGGCTCTTGTCCATCCTTCACTTTGCGTACGACCATCCCTTGAATGAAAAAGTCCACAAAGCCGCTAAATAAAAACAGTGAGCCGATTTGCGCTGGCGTAATTTGAATCGCATCCATGTGGAAAAGCTGAAATGTCGATTCAACACCTGCTAATAAAAATGTCACTAAAAATGAAAACACAAATAAATAGCGAATACGGTAGCTAAATAGCTGACCAGCCGCCATTGGGATAAGTGCACGCCCTTCCGTTTTGCGGTATGTATCTGGCTCTTTCAAGACGGCTAACGCATAGAAGAACAGCATAAAAATTAGGATTGCTGACACTGTAAAAGGCATCTGTATGCTGATTTCTCCAAGTAAACCACCAATTGCAGGACCAAAAATAAACCCTAAACCAATCGACATCCCCATAAAGCCCATATATTTATTGCGGTTGTCCTCATTTGAAATATCACCAATAAAACCAGTTACGGCTGTGTATAAAGCTCCTGAAAACAAACCACCAACAATGCGTGAAGCATAGAGCATTGGCAATGAGTGTATAAATATTGAAACCAATATAAAGCTTAAACTAAAGCCAAGCAAGCCTACTAATATTAATTTTTTTCTTCCTACTTTATCAGATAAGCGCCCCCATAACGGTGCTGTAAAAAAGCTCGCAAGTGAATAAATCGTCAACAGTCCGCCAACATGCATCGGATGAAAGTCTTGCTGGACAATAACCTCTGGTAAAACAGGGATAATTAGCCCGAATCCTACATATACAAAAAATTGCACAGATACGAGTAAAAAAATTGCTTTATTCATAACGCCTTCTCCCTTATTTAAACTAAATTATTCTCTACAAATTGAACAAGTCGCTCATAACCCTTTACGCGATGATTACAATTTTAAGCATTATCACAAATATATTGGCTATACGCTTTATATGTATCTACCTTCATTAATTGCTAGTCGATTAAACGAACGGTGTCATTCTAATAGCACTTCCTTTATTCTTAGCATTAACTATTTATTTTAACATGCTCTTCTCTATTATATAATAAGATTAGCATACTAAAAGTGAGGTTTTTGCATGCAAACAACGACAATCGATATACCCGCTTATGTTGAATCTGGCAATATTATATGCCCTCCACTAACAATTCCACATCAACCGGAATTTATAATGGGCATTTATACAGATCAAGCAAAAATACAATATTTATTAAAAGTACTGATGAAACAACCAAATAGCTATGTACATTTAAAAAACGATAATCTTTATGAGCGCTTAACAGTAAAAGAGCATGTTTCCTTTTTTAAAAAGCTATTCAACTCATCCGAAACGGTTGAAGCATTGTTACAGCTTGTTGATTTATTTGATTTTAAAAATATGAAAGCAACTCAGTTATCAAATAGCAATCGTCAATTACTTCATTATTTAAAGCTTTATTTAACACCTGCTTCCATCATTGTAGTTGAAGAGCCGTTGCAAAATATGGAAGATTTTTCAAAACAAATGACTGTACAACTATTTGAGAAGTTGTCTCAAAAAATGATTATATTGCTATCCAATAATGTTGAGGATCTATTTATTTCTTGTCATGAAACAAACCGTCTCGATGCACAAGGATTATGCTTATTGGATGTTGTTGGACAAGATACAGCAACAAATGACATCATAACATTTTCTCCAATGAAGATTGAGAAAATCCCAACGAAGAAAAATGATAAAATTATTTTGTTTAACCCACCTGAAATTGATTATATAGAAAGTGTGGAGGGGAATGTTTCCGTCTATGTTGCAGGAGAAGCATATCCTTGTACATTGACATTAACAGAGCTTGAACAACGCCTTCTACCACTTGGCTTCTTCCGTTGCCATCGCTCTTATATTGTTAATTTACAAAAGGTACGTGAAATTATTACATGGACGAAAAATAGTTATAGCTTATCCATTCATACAACAACAAAAACAACAGTTCCTTTGTCTAAAAATAAACTTACCTCGTTAAAAGAACTTATCGGAATTTAGCGAATTTCCGGGGAAATAATTTGCTCCATTTAGCCGTTTTATTTCTCCATTCGCCCCTCTTCCCCCTCCTTTCACCATGAATTGAATGCTCATTTCCTTTTCATCTATTACATTTAAGACATCACAAATATGGAGGGGAAATACGATATGACAACAATTATTGATGTTCGTCACTTAAAAAAGAAATTCCAAAAATCATACGCTTTAGCAGATGTTACATTTTCTATTGAAAAAGGAGAAATTTTTGGTTTCTTAGGTCCAAGTGGTTCGGGAAAAACAACAACAATTAAAGTTTTAACAGCACAACTTCTTAAAGATAGTGGTGAAGCACGGGTTTTCAATATGCCTGTTAGCGCCATGCAAAAAAGTAAAAATAGGGAAAAATTCGGTATTTTAACAGATAACAGTGGTCTCTATTCTCGGTTATCTATTGAGGAAAATTTAGCACTTTACTGCAAGTTATATGATGTACCTATAACAGCGATTAAAGAAGCTCTAGAATTTGTCAATTTATATGGAGAGAGAAAGAAAAAAGTGAGTATGTTGTCAAAAGGGATGACACAGCGCGTTTTATTAGCTAGAGCCATTTTGCATAAACCTGAACTATTATTTTTAGATGAGCCAACATCCGCACTTGATCCTGTCAACACAGCACATATTTATAATGGACTACGCGCTTTAAATGAGCTAGGTACAACTATCTTCTTAACAACGCACGATATGCAAGAGGCTGAAACATTGTGCCACCGTGTTGCTTTTTTAAATAAAGGTTCAATTCAAGCCATTGGTACGCCGAAGCAATTAAAGGAACAATATAGTGAGCAAACAATCACAGTGGAATTGCTAGATGGCTCATCTCACATTATTAAAAACGCGGCACAAAATGCCTCAGTTTTACATGATTGGATGGCAAATAATCAAATTTCTCGTATCTTTTCTAATGAACCAACTTTAGGCGATATTTTTATGAAAATTACAGGGAGTGACTTACAATGATGAATATTTCGATTGCGCGCATTCAAGCTATTTTTATGAAGGATTTTAAGGAGTTTTCTAGAAATTACGCTATTTCTGTCATGGTATTTGTTCCAATAATTCTGACGTTTTTATCTAGAGCTGAAGGAGGAGATGGCACTCAACAACTGCTGTTCCCGCTCGCCTTTACTTTCGGTATGGTGACCGCCTTTGTGCAAGCTGCTCTAATTGCAGAGGAAAAGGAGCGCAACACACTGCGTAGCTTATTGCTATCACCTGCCTCACTTGCAGATATTTTAATCGGTAAAAGCGCGTTAGTTTCAGCTATATCCGCTTTCACTATCACTGTTTGCTGCTATGTTATCGACTATATACCAAGCATTGCCTTAATGGTCGCTATGATTTTATCCATATTATTTTATACAGCTTTAGGTACAATTTGTGGCTTATTTGCTAAGTCAACATTAGAAACAACATTTACTGTATTACCCGTGGCGTTTATTTTCCCATTTGGTCCATTTGTTATGCTGTTAGCTGAGCGTTTTCCATTTTTAAAAATCGCCCAATGGCTACCAAGCACACAATTGTCCGATTTAGCACAAGGCGATATTGTTGCCCCATTAATCAATATTGCACTATGGGTTGTCATCGCTTGGGTTGCCGCAATAATACTTTGTAAAAAAAGAATGGTAGATTAATTGAAACCTTTTACCCATCTAGCCGTACAATAATTATGGCACCAATTTTCAAATACAAGGGGAAATTTTCGTTGAATCATTGAACCAAATGTTTCTTATTTATCATGTATCTAATTGCAATTTCAGATGCCTATTATTCTTCTTTATGGCTATTTGAATTGAAATCACCACCGCAACACCAAACTGTACAAACATATGGACAATTTGCGCTAGAGGTTGTTCATATGCGGTGACAAAGATGCGAATACTAAACAGCGCACCACAAAGAAAATGCAAAATGCACCATTATTTCGCATTATCCTATATGATAGAATTAAATTAAAAAGGTCGATTTATACCCAAAATTTGAGTATAAATCGACCTTTCTATCTAATAATAGCCTCTTATAATAAAATTTTCTCTAATTGCTGTAACCCCACTATTTCATAGGTAGGTTTGTAATTATCTACTGACTGCTTCCCATTTGGATTGAGCCAGCATGTATCGATGCCCGCTTCAATGCCACCTACGATATCTGCGTGGAAGGAATCTCCAATAATTAATGCCTTCTTTGTATGGAAATTCGGGATGCGCTCAAATACATAATCAAAATAGCCTTTCATTGGCTTCTGATAGCCTGTATCCTCAGATACAAATACATTTTTAAAAAATGGTGCTAGTCCTGTTACTTGTAAACGTTTATATTGAGTTGTGGATACACCATTTGTCACTAAATATAAATCGAATTGTAGTGCCAGCTTGTTTATGAGCTCCCACGCGCCCTTCACAAATACTTTGCTTTCCGTTAAATAATTGCGATATTTCTCATCAAATTGTACACCATCAACTTCTTGACCATATGCTGCAAACAATTTAGCAAAGCGCGTTGCAAGGACTTCATCGCGTGTAATCTCACCATTCTCAAATCTAGTCCATAAGTTGCTATTAATTTGACGATAGTTCGCCTCTATATCTTCCGTTAAAGGGATTTTTTTCTCCTCAAATAAACGGTGGAGTGCTACATCCTCAGCTGCTCCAAAATCTAGTAATGTATCATCTAAATCAAATAATAAATGCTGATATTTTTTCATATGCCCTCACCTCTCTCTTTTACTATAGCAAAATATTGTTGTGATGATTAGCTATTTTCAGGTACGATTCAATTGTAAAGTAGAAAGAAGGTTGGACAATGCCATTCGATTTAGATATTTCACTCATTATTATTTTAATTTTCTTTGGTTTTTTAGCCGCTTTTGTTGACTCGGTTGTTGGTGGCGGCGGTCTTATTACAATACCAGCATTGTTGTTCACAGGACTTAGCCCTGCTTCTGCCATAGCAACAAATAAGCTCGCAGGCTCATTAGGCTCTATGACGAGCACGATTACCTTTTATCGTTCTGGAAAGCTTGATATGAAGTCTGTTTATAAATGGTTTCCTCTATCATTTTTCGGCTCAATGCTTGGCGCATGGACCGTCCATTTAATCAATCCAGAAATTTTAAAACCCTTGATGCTTGTGATGTTAGCAGCCGTAGCTATTTATACAATTTTCAAAAAGGATTGGGGGCAGCTTTCTACATATAAAAGCTTATCTCCTAAAAAGCTTTTCATTTTTTTATTTATGCTTTTTATCATCGGTTTTTACGATGGCTTTTTAGGTCCTGGGACTGGCTCATTTTTAATTTTCGCCTTCCTAATTGTTGGCTTTGATTTTTTGAAAGCAGCAGGCAATGCAAAATTCTTAAACTTCGGTAGTAATATTGGTGGATTGTTTATGTTTATGTCACTTGGACAAGTAAATTATACATACGGTCTTATTATGGGGGCGGCACAAGTTGCAGGTGCCATATGTGGTTCCAAATATGCGATAAAACGTGGAAGCAGCTATGTGCGTATTTTATTTATCGTCGTAACAATTCTATTGCTAGCTAAAAACGCTTATGATTTTTTCAAATAGATCAATTACACTCAAGCTAACTCTCGTTCAGATTTTTCGAGCTTGCTCATATAACTGACCTGCATCACGCAGGCTCTCTCTTCAAAATTTGCGACATCCGCTGTAACATGATGTTGGTCACACAATCGTTGCACGCGTGTCGTAGCGTTCTTAGAATGAGTTTCTCTTTCTCAGCGGGTTGCCGCTTCGCTTTCGGTACAGAAAGAAGTTAAAATAGCAGCCTAGAAGTGTACGAACACGCCTCTAGACTGCCTTTTCTAACGCTTAATTTTACCGATATATCTCAATGCTTTTTCAGATGGGACAAGCATCACTTTATCATTGCGCTTTTTGCGAATTGTATATGCTCTATAAAAGCAACGTTCAGCATTCATTACATCACCCTGTTCTAAATAACACTTTCCTTTAAATTGCCAGATGCTATCTTCATACTGCTGTAAATTATGCTCATTGCAATAAGTTAATGTTTTTTCAAACACATCTATTGCTTTTTCATACGCTTTTGTATGTTTTATGATTTCTCCATAATGAATTAATGTTAATATGTACTCTTCTCCGCCTTCTGGCTCAAAATAATCTAGCGCTTCCTTTATGTAATATAACGACGTTGCAAAACACCCTACTAGTTTATTTAAATAACTTATTTTACGATATGTTCTATACTTTAAATTACCTTCTGTCGTTGGCTGTAATAGAAGAGAATCACCTAGGCGAAGGGCCGCATAAAGCTTATCTGTATCAGAACATTTCTCACGCAAAAAATCATTCTCATCAATAAAAATTAACTGTCTAACTTCTTGAAATCTTTGTTCAAAGTCATTTATTAGCACGAAAACCCTCTCCTTAGCTTTCCATCACGCTACAATTGTGATTCATCATCGTTGTCCTTCAACTGCTAATAATGCCTTCTTTAGCTCTATACCTGCACTAAAGCCTGTTAAAGTACCGTCTTTTCCAATCACTCTATGGCAGGGCACAACGATAATTACTGGATTCGCTCCAATCGCGCCTCCTACAGCTCTTACTGCCTTTGGATTGCCTATACGAGAAGCTATATCAGAATATGTACATACTTCTCCATAAGGAATTTGCTGCAATTCTCGCCATACACTTTCTTGAAAAGGAGTACCTTTATAATGTATTGCAAAATCAAATTGTTGTCGTTGCCCTTGAAAATATTCAGTAAATTGCTGCGTATAGAGCATTAACTTCTCAGCATCTTCCTTTACTTCGCTACCTTTATAACGCTTGTCTGCCCATGTAAGTAGCTCCTCCTCATTTTCATACAAAGAGCCTGTGTAGCATAAACCTTGCTCCATTGCTGCGATAACAAATTGTATGTCTCCATAACAGAAATTTGTCCAATAGATTTGTTGTGGCATTAGAATATCTCCCCTATTGTTAGCTCATTTCGGCAGTTGGTCCCATTACTGGCGGCACTGTTAAACCTGCTTGCCGTAATAACACGGTCATTTGTCCTCGGTGATGTGTTTGGTGATCAATTAATACTCTAAATAACGCACCACGTGGCATGGAACCTCCAAATGCAGGTACCTCCTCCGCCAATTGTTCATCAGATAATCCCACAATTTCTTTTTTATATGCTTCAATTACCATTTCATATGATTCTATAATGTCTGCCATATTGTTAGGCATAGCCATCTCTGGCCCAGGTGCAGGTATTTGTAAGCCAGCAAATTGACCAAATGCTCCAGCTACTCCAACTAAATGCCAAGCTAACCATCCCAATGTATTATGCCCTTCCACAATTGACTGACCCATTTTTTCATCTGGAATTGCCTTCAATACATTTAAAGTGCCTTTTGAAGACATATGCCAATCTTTTGAGAAATCCGCTACTGTGCGATACATAAAAATCCCCTTCCTAATATACCGAAAGTTTCACTTTATTTACAGCATAATCAAAAAAACATCAAATTTCAATCAGTTTGCTAGCTTAAACAATATATTGCTTTAAAGTGCTCCAAGCTTCTATTTTTTGCTCGAAAGTTTTAATATTCTTCCCTGGTATCGGGCTTGTAGATGGCATTTTTTCGTAATAGCGTCCATCTAATATATCTAGCCCTACATGTTTTTTAAATACCTCAAACGATTTCGCACCATTAAATAGCACAGCTTTCACTTGAGGATATTGCTGAAACAACCATGAAAAGTCATTAGCTACCTCGTTTCGAATATTCGCATCTAAGCTCCCTTGTCGCTCACATGATTGAATAGAATCCCATAAACCGATGCCCTTCTTTTTCAATACTTCTATACGCTGCCGATAATCCTCTTGTATGCTTTCCTCTGTAATCGCTGCAATGATTGGCCAAAAATGATTGCGTGTATTGCCGTAATATTGTTGTTTCTCTAATGACTGTACACTCGGCATTGATCCAAGGATAAGCACTTGTGTATTTTCGTCAATAATTGGTGGCAAACTATTTTGTCGCACTACTTTCACCTACTTCTACCATCCATTATATACTATTGAAAACATTTGTAGACAAAGTCTAAATTGACTTTGTCTACAAAAAAATTATTCTACAAACTTAACGTGTTGAATTTTATAAATTCCAGTTGGATCAATTGTGAAGCCTGTAACCTTTTTGCTCACACCTGTTAAATAAGCTTGGTGGTGAATGAATGCTGCTGGTGCCTCTGTGTTAAGAAGCGTTTGAGCTTCTTTATAATAGCCTAAACGTGTATCGCTATCTGTTTCAATACGAGCCGCAGCCAATAGCTTATCTACTTCAGGGTTTGAGAAGCGAGTACGGTTATTGTTGCCAATATCAGATGAATGGAACAGCGGATATAGTGCACCATCTGCGTCACCTGTTGATGCAGACCAACCTAAAATGAACATTTGATGGTCACCAGCACCCGTTTTCTCTAAATACGCGCCCCACTCCATTACTTCAATCTTTACCTCAATATTTAATTGCTTTAATTTTTCTTGTAAAACAATCGCAATTTGTTGACGTTGTGGATTGTCATTTGTCCAAATTTCTGTTTTGAAGCCATCTGGATATCCAGCTTCTGCAAGTAATGCTTTTGCTTCTTCAATATTGTAATCTTGCGGCACAATATCGTCACTTTGTCCCCAAATCATCGGTGATAATGGCCCTTTAGCCGCTACCCCAAAGCCATCATAAACACCTTGTAAAATTTCTTCACGATCGATTGCTTTTGAGATGGCTTGACGCACTTTCGGATTATCAAATGGCGCTTTTTCTGCATTAAAACCAATATATGCAATAGACATAGATGGTTGCTCATTTACTGTTGCAAAACCTTCTACCATCGATACTTCTGTTGGCTGTACTGGATCAATAATATGCGCATTTCCTACTTCTAAGTCCGCAGCACGCGTTGCACTTTCCGGTACTGTTTTAAATACAGCTGAATCGTAAGCTACTTGCTCGCCCCAATACTCTGTATTTTTCACTAAACGAATTTCTTGTCCTGGCGTCCATGCATCAAACTTTAAGAAACCTGTACCAACTGGGTTTGCATTTACATATGCACGAAGCTTTGATGTATCATCGCCTGCTTCTTCATAATCTTTCGCAATAACAGTTGGACTAATCATATATCCACCCGAATGTGTTAATACTGCCATAATCGGTCCATAAGGCGTTTTTGTTTTAATTTCTACTGTATATTCATCTACCACTGTAACCGATTCAATCGGCTCAAAGTTTGTCGCACGTGGTGATGCTACAGCTGGATCTAATAAACGATCTAGGTTGATTTTTACCGCTTCTGCATTAAAAGGTGTTCCATCATGGAATTTCACATCTTGACGTAATTTTAATTGCACTGTTACATCATCTACTTGCTCCCATGACTCTGCTAATTGTGGCTCAATATCGCCTGTGTCAAAATTACGAACTACTAAAGTTTCATAAATATTATTTTGTACGTTAGAAGATGGCACATCATTTGAACCATGCGGATCAAGCTCCACCGCTTCTGATAATACTTCTAAAATAAGATGACCACCTGTTACTGTCTCTTGCTTGTCATTATTATTGTCATTGTTTGTTGTATCCCCACCTGTTTCTTTACCTTTATCATCGCTACCACCACATGCTGCAAGTACAACAAGAAGAGCCGATAATAATAGCAGTAACCATAACTTATTTTTCTTCATCCAAAAACCCCCTTCATTAATAACAGAAAATTATGTTTTTTAAATATTATCTGAATGTTCTATAAAAAGCAACTCTTCTTTACAAATTATTTTCATCTAAAAAGCTGTGAGGATAGTAGCGTCCAGCTTAAATCCTTCACAGCCTTTAATTATGATAAAAATTCTGTCATATACATATTTACTAACAATGCGTCACATTTTATTATTTTTTCCTATTAGATTTCATGCCTTTCGCAATTTGCTTCCATTTTCGCTGTTCAGCTTGCTTGGCTTGAGCATCTGTTTTGCGCTCAATATAAGCTAGTTCACGTTGTAGCTTGAAGTAGCTTTGCAAACGTGCTGCTTCCAACAGTCCTTCATCAATTGCATGTTGTACGGCGCAATGTGGCTCTCCTTGATGCGTACAATCTCTAAAGCGGCATTGCTCAGCTAATTGCTCGATATCTTGGAAGCTTGAAGCAAGACTATCTGACTGATTCCAAAGCTGCAGCTCGCGCATCCCTGGTGTATCAATTAAACAACCACCTGATTCTAATACGACAAGCTCACGGTGTGTTGTTGTATGTCGCCCTTTCGCATCATCTTCTCGGATACCGGAAACCTTCATATGTTCCGTTCCTAAAAGTGCGTTTGTTAATGTAGATTTCCCTGCCCCAGAGGAGCCTAGCAATGCACCTGTTACACCTGCTGGAAACAATGTTCGTAAACGTTCAAAGCCAATGCCTGACACCACACTCGTCACAATTACTTCCACGCCATATGCAACACGCTCCACATCTGAAACAAGCTGCCCTACATCATCACATAAATCTGCCTTCGTTAAAACAATAACAGGTACTGCACCCGAATCCCATGCCGCAACTAAATAACGTTCTAATCTGCGAATGTTAAAATCCTCATTTAAGCTCATCACCAACAATACAATATCCACGTTGGCTGCAACAATTTGCTCCTCAATTTCCGAACCAGCTACTTTGCGTGAAAATACTGACTTACGTTTTAATAACTTATGAATAATCGCCTTTTCTTCTCCTGGCATTTGCTCAACTAACACCCAATCCCCGACTGCAGGGTAATCCTCTCGTGCAAATGCATTGTAAGCAAAATTACCTGCTATCGTCGCTAGCCATTCACCATGCTCACCTACAACCCGATATGAATGTTTATGCTCCAATACAACGCGTGCTGCCACATATTTTTTATATTTATCTTCTAACTGTTCAATTTGCTCACTAAAAAATGCCGTTAATCCTAAATCCAATGTGTATTCCTCCTAAGTTGTATATCAATGATGCCTCCACTTTAGTCCAGATTTTTTCGAGCAAGCTCTTTAGAAGGTTAACCTAAAATCATCCCGCTAATCGCTAATGATTAACTGACCTGCATTGCGCAGACCTCTTCCTCTTCAAAATCTATGACATCCGCCAGAGACTTTGTTTTAATTCAACAAACTAAATCAAAACAAAAAAAGTCCTGAGCCGCCATTTCAGCAGTTCAAGACTTTTACACACTTAGGAACTTCTATGCGAAGTTAAATAAGCATACGTCAAAACGTACACTGTAGGCGTGTGAAAGTGAACAAGCTGAATGGCAGTTTGTCAATCGCAATCTTATTCATCATGTCACATCACCTACTTCCGATAATTAGTAATTCCACTATAACGAAATATTTCCTACAAGTCAATTTTATTTGCAATTAACGCATTATATTCCTCTTCAATCCGCGCTACATCAATGCGCTCTAATAAAGGTGTAATCGTTGGTAAATACGTTGGTTGGATAATTTGCTCCTGCCATTCAATTGCTTCAATTTGCAGCATTCCACGCAATTTCTCCGTAGAAAATGGTAAAAACGGCTGTAATAATTGGGCTAAATTTGCACAAATATAAGTGCATGTTGCCAATGTTCGCAACGCCTTTTCCATATTATCTTTCACCTGTAGCCATGGCTGTTGCTCGTCAAAATAACGATTTGCTCCACGTATATAATGGAAAATTTGCTCTAACCCCTCTTTGAAATGCCCTTCTTCAATAAGCACACCTACGCTTTCATACAGCGCAATAGTTTGCTGACGAATCACCTCATCAATTTCACAATCTGGTACAATGCTCTCAAATGACTTTTCAATAAACTTCAATGTACGATTAACAAAATTGCCATATGCCCCAAGTAGTTCACCATTATGACTGTAAATAAATTCTCGCCATGAAAAATCAGCATCGCGATTTTCAGGTGCATTGACTGTTAAAAAATAGCGAATCGAATCCACATCGTACCTTTCTATCATATATGGAATCCATACCGCCCAATTTTGACTCGTTGATAGCTTCCTTTTTTCCAATGTTAAATATTCATTCGAAATCATATACGTTGGCAAGGATGGATTATTTAGCCCCATTAAAATAGCTGGCCAAATAACACTATGAAACGGGATATTATCTTTGCCGTGAATATAGTAGGCAATCGTCTCCTTATTCCACCAATCTTCTAACTTCTCGCCATGTTGACGCGCCCATTCCATGCTTGCTGTTAAATAACCAGCTACCGCCTCAATCCAAACATAAATCTTTTTATCACGAAAGCCATCAATAGGTGCTTCAATACCATTTGGTAAATCGCGGGTTACAGCGCGGTCTGGCACACCTTCTGCTAAATAGCGTTTCGTTAATGCTATCGCATTGTCACGCCAACGATTCTCTTCCTTTGCTTTCGCTACAAACTGCTCCAACTCTCTTTGGAATTTGCTAAAGGCGAAATATAGATGCTCAGTTTCTTTAATCACAGGTTCATTCCCACAAATTTTACATCGCTTTTCCACTAAGTCGAGCGGGTCTAAAATTGCTGAACAATTGTCACATTGATCGCCTCTCGCCTTCGTACCACAATTTGGGCAAATACCTTCTACAAAGCGATCTGGCAAAAACTGCTTGTCGGTTTCACAATAAGCCTGCTCTACCTTTTGACTATATAAATGCCCCTTCTCGAATAATTGTAAAAATAATTGCTGCACAGCTTGATGATGGTGTGGCGCATCTGTTCTTGTGTAAAGATCATACGTAAAACCTAGCTTTGTAAAGCTTTCTTCAAATTCTCGATGATACTGGTCTGCAATTGCTGCGACAGTTGTATTTTCTTGACTTGCACGAATGGAAATCGGCGTACCGTTACAATCACTACCAGATACATACAACACACGCTCACCCTTTTGTCGGTAATAGCGTGCTAAAATATCTCCTGGTAATAATGCCGCAATATGCCCTAAATGCAAAGAACCATTCGCATAAGGCCAAGCTCCCCCAATAACAATTGTCATGATAAATCCTCCTTTAAAATAGAAAAGCGCCCTAATCTAAAAAGATTAGGACGCCTAAATTAACGTGTTACCACCTATATTTACAAATAGCTCACACTATTTGCCTCCATCAGTACGTCATATGTGAGATACTGCTGCTGTTGTAACGAGTGCCTTTCTCGTCGTAGCCTACTTCATCGTTCGGTACGCAGCTCCGAGGCCATTTTCCACTAGGTTTATTTGCTTCATTTCCACCATCAGAAGCTCTCTATCAAACGTGCCTACTGTACTTTCCTCTTCAACGCTTTTCATTTCAAGTTGTCATTTATCATACATACAAATAAATGAAAAAGCAAGTCATTGTTTTTTAAATGACTGCGCTCGTGTTATTGGTTGCCCAATAAAAACATGGTCTAACAGCTCCTCAGATGAACCATTATGCAATAGTACAATTTCCTGAACATAAGGCAAGTTTTCAAAATAGGTTTCTGCGAGCGCTCCCATAAACATTTGTCCACCCGCTGAGCCTTGCACAAGAAGCACCCCGTCATCTAAATTTAAAATAAGCGTGGTATCACCATTTGCCAATTTATAATCTAGTAACTTCACTGGTTCAATAACAACTTCATCAAAAATAAAACGGATAGCAGACTGTTCCATCTCTTTTGGATAACCTACCTCACGAGGAATAACGTACTCTGCATTAGCGTCTGATTCATATACAACAAGCGTACGCTCCTCTGTTACTCCATTGTTCTGCTCATTCTCTTCCTGCGAGCAAGCGGTTAATAAAATGACAGCGAATATAAATAGACACCTTTTCATTATAAACCCTCCTTTTCTAATATTGCCCCATCCACTATTATCTCTGTTGGCATATGCAATAGCTGCACTGCTGTTAAGTCATTTGTTTCTTGAAAGGACTTTACTATCCTATACCCGATGCAGTAGCCAATCCAACTAGGTAAATTCTCATAATTTCCAAATAAGAAGGGTTGATGCTTTTCCAAATCAACTAGCTGTAATGCAGGGGTAAAATACTTTTCCCAAATTGGAAGCACTTGCCCTACTGTATAACGCTTTGTCCAAGGCAATAGCCACTGTTCTCCATATAATTCCTCCACAGCACATTCTGCTAACCCTTCAATTACTAACGAATCTTGCAATGTCAATTGATTAGGCTCTCGATTTAAATAATGTAGACGGCAAATATGGTTATACTCATGTGCCAACAATGCTCTAAGTTCCTCTACATGAAGCCCTCCAGATACGAATAAAAAAAGTCCATTTCGGTAAGCTATACCATTTTTCTTCGATGCACCCATAGTAATCGGCAAAATATAGATTTCAACATCAGGTCCATGCCATAAAGTACGCAATCGCTCATACTCTTGCTCAAGAATCGACCATATTTCTATGTTTTGTAACAGTTGCTCCGCCTGCTGCCATTCAAACGGCTGAAACAAGCCATTACTTAATAATTCATATTGAATCGCTTCTTTAGATGCCCAAGGAAATAGTTTTTGTAACGGTGTGCACAGTACATCGCAGTGAACCTCTGTTATTTTTTCCACACTTTGATTGCTGCATAATGCAACTACCTTTGCAAGTGTTGGTGCAGTTTCGATAATCCCCATTACATTCATCCTTTTTCATTAACCTATGCTTCTTAGTCCAACAGCGTTCTTCCATATAATTCATAATACTTTTCTTGTCGAAAAAGATTGACTTTTGCCGAAAAAATAGTATTATTTTACCGAGTGATAAAGATTCTCATTATCATCTATTTAAACTTAAGTGAGGTTAATAAAATGAAAAAAATAAAAAATTCTTTGTTTTTCCTAATGCTGATGGCATTAGCAGTATTTGCTTTAGCAGCGTGCTCCGATTCATCGAAAGAGGAAGAGCCGAAAAAAGAAGAACAAGCAACAGATAACACATCTAATACATCAGAAGCTACTGATGAACAGCAATACCCGATTACAATTAAACATGCTTTCGGTGAAACAGTTATTGACAAAAAACCTGAACGTGTTGCAACAATTGCATGGTCTAACCATGACGTAGCATTAGCACTTGGCGTTGTACCTGTAGGCTTCTCAGCAGCAAACTATGGCGTGCAAGACGGTAGCGGAATGCTTCCTTGGACTGCTGAAAAATTAAAAGAGCTTGGTGAAGAAAATCCAAATATTTATCAAGATACAGACGGTTTAGATTTCGAAGCAATCGCTGACTCTAATCCAGACGTTATTCTTGCTGCATACTCTGGTATTACACAAGAAGATTATGACACATTAAGCCAAATTGCACCTGTTGTTGCATATAAAGAAACTCCTTGGGTAACTTCTTGGCGTGATCAAATCCTATTAAACTCTCAAGGTATGGGTATGGAAGCAGAAGGAAAACAATTACTTACAGATACTGAAAAATTAATTCAAGATAAAGTAAGCGCACACCCTGAACTTAAAGGGAAAAAAGCGGCATTTGCAATGTTTATGGTGAACGATTTATCAAAATTCTATATTTACACACCAGGGGACCCACGCGGTGAATTTTTAGGAGAATTAGGCATGGAATTCCCAGCAGGCCTTCAAAGTTTAGTTGTAGATGAGAACAGCTTCTATATCGAATTAAGCGCTGAAAATGCAGATGCTTTAGCTGATACAGAAATCTTCATCGCTTACGGTGATGATGCGACGGTAGCAACATTACAAGCTGACCCAATTTTAGGAAAAGTACCAGCGATTCAACAAGGTAATGTTGTTATTATTGGTGACAACACACCACTTGCTGCCGCAGGTACACCTAGCGCACTATCAATTGCCTATACAATTGATGAGTATGTATCATTAATCTCAGATGCAGCAAAAAATGTAAAATAATATGAACAAGTTACAAGTTACCGAAAATAAGCAATCATTTATGCCAAAGTATTTAGGTAAAACTATAATTCTACTTATTATTTTACTGGCATTATGTATCGTCGCTTCACTTGTATTCGGTTCTCGTACTATTGGCTTGACTGGACTGATGGATGGATTATTCCATCCTGATGTCGAGTCCCATGAAGCCAACGTTGTGCGACAACGAATTGTCCGAACAATTTTCAGTTTAATGTGCGGTGCTGCTCTAGGTGTTTCTGGGGCATTAATGCAATCCGTAACCCGCAATCCTATTGCAGATCCGAGTATTCTGGGTGTAAATATGGGGGCATCACTTTTTGTTGTTTGTGGTATTGCGTTTTTAAATATTAGTTCAGCAAACCAATATATATGGTTAGCAATAGCAGGTGCAATGATTACTGCTATTTTTGTTTTTGGGATAGGTTCTATGGGGGCAAGCGGTGCGACGCCACTGAAGCTTGTACTCGCAGGCGCAGCTACAAGTGCGATTTTATCTTCCTTAGTTGTGGCGGTGATGATTCCTCGTACAAATGTTATGGACCAATTCCGTTTTTGGCAAGTTGGAAGTGTCGGTGCGGGTAACTGGGATGCGATTCAGTTATTTATTCCTTTTATCGTCGTCGGTATTTTGATTGCTCTGTTCACTGCACCTGCATTAAATGCTTTGGCGCTTGGAGATGAAGTGGCAACAGGTTTAGGCGTTCGTACTGGTACATTGCGGATGTTTGCTGCACTAGGTGGCGTTCTTTTATGTGGTGCAGCTACGGCTTTAGCTGGCCCTATCGGCTTTATTGGTTTACTAGCTACCCATGTTGTACGCCTTGTAATTGGACCTGATGTCCGTTTTATTATTCCACTCTCCGCCTTGACAGGGGCTATTATTTTAACATTTTCAGATGTTTGTGGTCGACTTCTTGGTAGTCCTAGCGAGCTAGAAGTAGGCATTTTAACAGCCTTTATTGGGGCTCCGATCTTAATTTTAATTACGATGAAAGCGAAAATGCGTGCGTTATGATAAATGAAACATTGAAATCCATAATGAAAGGTCGACAGCAAAGAAAAAGACGCTTTGTTATCACCACTTCTGTGCTTATTGTTATTTCACTGCTGCTTTGTGGCACAATGCTGATGCTCGGCAATACAATTTATCCTGTGCGTGATGTGATGCGAGTTCTTTTAGGTCAAGATGTACAAGGGGCTTCCTTTGCTGTTGGCACAATTCGATTACCACGAATGTTAGCAGCTGTATTTACAGGCTTTGCATTTGGTGTCGGCGGTTATATTTTCCAAACGATGCTACGTAACCCTTTAGCTAACCCAAATGTCATTGGTATTACAGCAGGCTCTAGTGCTGCTGCAGTATTTTGTATCATTGTGCTACAAGCAAGTAATACCGTTGTATCTGTTGCTTCCATTGTCGGTGGACTAGCTACGGTACTTGTTATTTATGCTTTAGCAAAGGGTTCTTCTTTTGCTATTGGTCGATTAATTTTAATTGGGATTGGGATTCAGGCAATGCTTAATGCCTTTATCTCCTATTTAATGATTATTGGGAATACACATGATATTCCCTCTGCAATGCGATGGTTAAGTGGGAGTTTAAACGGCGCGAAAATGGAAACATTGTATCCATTAATTTTTAGTATGATGGTGTTTATACCCATTATTTTCGTTTACGGTAAACGCTTAGAAATGCTAGAGCTTGGGGAGCAAGCAGCTACTTCACTAGGTGTTGACACGAATAAAACACGAATCATTTTAATTGTTTGCTCCGTATTAGTGATTGCACTTGCTACAGCGACAACAGGGCCAATTGCTTTTGTTTCATTCCTCGCTGGACCAATTGCGAAAAGAATCGTGGGTGTTGGGTTTTCAAATATACTGCCAGCCGGTCTCATTGGTGTTATTTTAGTACTAGCGGCAGACTTAATTGGTCAATTCGCATTTACAGCTAGATATCCTGTAGGTGTTATTACTGGTATTATTGGTGCACCTTACTTGATTTACTTGTTAATTCGAATCAATCGAAAGGGAGATATATAGATGAAAGCAACACATACATTTCTAGCTGAACATATCACAGCGGGTTACGAGCATAAAACAATTTTAGAGGATATTAACATTACGATTCCAAGCAATCAAATAAGCATTATTATTGGGGCGAATGGTTGTGGCAAATCAACTTTGTTAAAAACGATGGCACGCCTAATTAAACCAACGGGTGGTCAAGCTGTACTCGACGGCAAATCAATTCATCAAATGCCACCAAAACAATTAGCGCGCATACTTGGGCTCTTACCACAATCTCCTGTTGTACCCGAAGGAATTACGGTTGCCGATTTAGTTGGACGTGGACGTTTCCCTCACCAAACAATGTTTAAAGGTTGGTCAAAACAAGACTATGAGGCAGTCGCAGAGGCGCTAGAAATGATGAAAATTACAGAGTTTGCTGATCGCAGTATCGATGAGCTGTCAGGTGGACAACGTCAACGCGTGTGGATTGCCATGGCTTTAGCCCAGCAAACCGATATTTTATTTTTAGATGAGCCGACAACCTTTTTAGATATTACGTACCAAGTTGAAATTTTGGATCTACTAACGGAGTTAAATGCAAAATACGGAACGACAATTGTCATGGTGCTGCACGACATTAACTTATCAGCTCGTTATGCAAACTACTTATTTGCATTAAAAAATGGACGTTTGCTTGCAGAGGGCGCACCAAAGGAAATCGTGACAAGCAAACTCATTAAAGAAACATTTGATTTAGAGAGCATGATTATTGAAGACCCTGTTTCAAAAACTCCATTGATTGTTCCTATTGGTCGCTATCATTCTGACAATGCCATATAATAGATGAAAATAGAAAGTTAAAGGAGGGCTACTATGTTTTATACATTTGTCTTCGCTTTACTATTTTTAGTTGTAGCACTAGGTTTTTATGTTGAGAAACGTAATAAAAAGCTAAGAAATCATCCACTGCCTTCTCATCATAAACCTGGAGAGGATTCGAATTATTTAGTCGGTGACAATAAGTATACAAATGGGAACTAAAAGCTTGAGCTATCTAAAATTCGGATAGCTCAAGCTTTTATATTAGCTTCTCCCTACCTAGTCAACTAGCTTATGTCTAGCGACTTTTTCCACATATATTAAGGTGTATGACAGGGAAAAGGAGGGACAAATATGGGTAGAGCAGAAATGTATGATTTATGCTGTCAATATCAGGGGAAAAGAGTTCGCATTACAGATACAGATGGACGTGTCCACGTAGGACGCATTACACGTGTCGATCGCAAAACGGTTTGGCTTGAGCCGGATCGAGGATTCGGTGGTTATCGCTTAGGTTTTTGGGGTTGGGGCCCTCGTCCAGGCTTTGGCTACGGTATCGCAATCGGTGCCATTGCAGGTATTGCGTTAGCATCGTTGTTCTTCTGGTAAAACACACCTTGTGTGCGAATTTTAGCTACTTACGTGCGAAAAGTATCGTTTAATGTGCGTGTTTTGATTCCTTACGTGCGAAACTCCTCTGTTTATGTGCGAATCATTACTTTGGACCTAAAAAAGTGAAACCATGTCTATATGATTTCACTTTTTTTCATATTATTGTGTCATTAGACGCTTTTTAATTTGTAGCGCAATCACCTCTAGCACAATTGCTACCACCAATGCGCAGTACGTAATCATACCAACTTCATGTAAATCATAATAGAAGCTTGAGGACATAAAGAGTTCAAAACCGATTCCTCCCGCCGCCGCCGCTGCACCCATTGCGATTGCAACACCGTAATTCGTTTCAAAGCGTAAAAACGTCCATGATACGAGATAAGAAGCTGATTGCGGCAATACACAATGGAAAATAATATGCCACCAATTGGCACCAGATGCACGCAATGCCTCAATAGTACCCTCTTCAATTTCTTCAAAGGACTCCGCATAAGCTTTCGTTAAATAAGCAATTGTATGCAACATCATCCCAAGCACTGCCGCTACAGCACCAAGTCCTGCAACAATCGCGAAAATTAATACCCAGAGCACGGTCGGTACTGCACGAATAATAGAATTAAATGCAATGATCCCATTTGAAAGACCTGCTGGTGCTAAATTTTTCGCCGTACTAATCGCTAGGAAAAAAGAAAGAACTGCACCTAATATCGTTGCCAAAAAAGCTAAAGACAGCGTAATCAAAATTTGCGTCATCGCTGTACTAAACGTGATTTGATTGAAGGCAGGCTGTAAAAACATCATCTTTAAATTATCTAACGTATACATAATCGCTGTTGGCCAATCGATAGCAGAATACTTTAATAAAAAGGGACCTACTAACGTAAAGACGGATAAAAAAATGATAACCGCACGTACAGTAATCGTTGCCTTTGTTAATGTGCGTGTTTTAATTTTGCCATTTTTCATATGAATACCTTGCAACAAAGCTGTTTGTGCCATTATAAAATCATCCTCCTTACTTTATTCGATGTAAACTCAATCGCGATGACAATGACAATAATGGATAATGTAATTAAGCCAAGCGTTCCGTAATCTAGGCGCTTATAATGCAAGTCGAATAAATAGCCGATGCCAGTCCCTGTTAATAAACCGATTAATGTTGCACTTCGGATATTAGTTTCAATCATATAAAACAGCCAACTTAGCATTTGTGGCATCGTATCTGGTAGGACGCCTTTAAAGACCATTTGAAAATAAGTAGCACCTGTCGCATTCAATGCCTCCACCCCATCTGCGCTCGCCTCATCAATCGTTTCCACAAACATCCGCACTAACGTACCGAATGTCGAAATGAAAAGAGCGAAATAGCCTGTTACGACATTATGTCCGAACGAAATGACTAGCACTAACGCCCATGCCACAACTGGAATATTACGGAAAATAGAAGCGATTAAGCGTGTGCAAAATGCAAGTGGGCGATTTAATTGTGTCGTTTTAGAGCCAAAGATGGCAAAAAAGAAAGCGAAAATGGCCGCAGTTGTTGATGCGATAACAGATAATACAATCGTTTCCCATAAGCGAGATAACACTTTCGGCAAATTTTCCATCGCTGCTGCATCTGGTATTAAATTAGTCGCCATCCAAGCAATCGTACCTGGAATGGATTTTAAACCTTTTAACATATCAAAATCCGTTATCATTGAAGAGCCATACGTAATTACTAATAACAGTACGATAATGCCTGTCATCTTCCATTTTTTCATTCTTAAAAAATTGGTCGTTGTCATTGTTTCCTCCGTCTAACGCTATTCAAAAATAAGTTCATCGACTTCTGCACCATAAATATTGTGAATATCCATCTGACTTAAGCGCTTTGGTAAATCATCAAATAGCTTAGAGCCGCGATTTAAACCAATAATACGATCAGAATATTTCAGCGCTACATCCACTTGGTGCAAATTCACAAGCACGGTAATGCCCATCGACTGAGAAATTTCCTTTAAATGATCCATAATCACCTTTGAGGAATTCGGATCAAGTGAAGCAATCGGCTCATCACATAATAGCAATTTCGGTTGCTGCACAAGTGCTCGAGCAATACCAACACGTTGTTTTTGTCCGCCACTTAGCTGGTCACAGCGTTTATAAACATGCTCCTTCATACCGAGCTTTTCTAAAATGGATAATGCAAGCATTTTTTCTTCCTCAGTATACAACCCTAAAATACCTTGCAGTGTCGATTTATAGCCAAAGCGACCATGCAATACATTTTCAAATACAGTTAGGCGTGAAACTAAATTATAGTGTTGAAACACCATCCCAATTTTTGTACGCTGCTTACGCAATGACGCTTTATTTAATTGCGTAATATTCGTTCCGTCAAAAATGATGTCGCCACTCGTCGGTTCAATCATGCGATTAATGCAACGTAGCAATGTTGATTTCCCAGCACCTGATGGGCCTATAATCGAGACAAATTCACCTTGCTTTAGCTGCAAATCAATATCTTGGATAATCAGCGTTTTCATATCATAGCTTTTTGCTATATTGCGTAATTCCAATACTGTCTCGGTAACAACTGATGTTTCCTTTGTCACCGCTTGCTCTGTTGGACGCTCTAACGTAATTGTTGACATCATTTTCTTCCTTTCTTTAGTAAAAGGGTGTCTAAAAGGCTTTTCAGACACCCACTATCTGTGGCTTTACTTTCACGCAGTAAATGCGCATCAAGTTCAATTTATTCAGATAATTTTCGAATTGGATCAAACCAAGTGTCTTCTACTTTGACAAAACGTTCGTCTCCTGATTTATAAAATAGCCCGATTTCTCCTGAATCTTTTGGTACGAAAATTGTTTGATCATTTGTTGTTTCATCAGAAATTAATAGCTCTGTTAATTTTGTAATTTCTTCTTCTGTCAGTGCAGATGTATTCACTACGAATGGTGAGTTCAACACTGGCGTAGAAGAAATTAATACAAATTCTTCACCTGTTAAGTTATTGAATGGCGCTGCCGCATCATCCTTGACACGATAAATAGCTCCCGCTGTGTTCTCCTTACCTTCTACTAGCTCGACATATGCAGATACACATGTGTCACAGAAAGCTGCAACATCTGCACGTCCCATCATCATATTAACTGCTGAGCCTTGATGAGAATCACCGAACAATACTTCTGGGAATAGC
This sequence comes from Metasolibacillus meyeri, assembly GCF_003049505.1. Taxonomy (GTDB): domain Bacteria; phylum Bacillota; class Bacilli; order Bacillales_A; family Planococcaceae; genus Metasolibacillus; species Metasolibacillus meyeri. Next base: position 7,390 of record NZ_PYWN01000088.1, on the reverse strand, counting down.
GCATTCGCCTCGATTAAGTCATCCTGTTTTAATGCTTTATAAGCATCTTGTTTTGTAAAATGAGCAATAATTGAACTAGATGGTACTTTAAAGCCTGATGTTGACGATGCAGATACGAACGAGAATTTTTTCCCAGCAATTGTATCAAGCGCAAATTCGCCATTTACTTTATATCCATCTGCTTTCTCTTTTGGTACTGCTAGCCAGCTATAATAAACTGCGTCCTCTAAAGTTCCTGAACTACCAGAAGGTACAACAATTGGTTGTACCTCTGCACTTTTATTGTTCGCCTCAATATAGCCTTGTGGCCCCATGAAAGCGACTTGTGCATTGCCACTTGCAATTGATTCAATCGCAATCGCATAATCTGTCGTTAACTTTTGTTCTACTTTACGACCTGTTACCTCTTCAAAGATTCTGCCAAACGCATCGCGCGCTCCCGCCATTTCAGAGCCAGATTCATTTGGATACCAAACCATAACTAATGGCTCGTTCGATTTAGCCTTCGCTGCATTGCCTTCCTCTGAATTACAAGCAACTAGAAAAATTGCACATAAAATCATTGTCATTAGTAAAACCAACTTTTTGCTCATGTTACGCTCCTTTTTTCTGCTCAAAATTTAGTAGACGTGCTCTACATTCAACATTTAATCATAATTTTCCAATAATAAAAGTAGTTTGGTAATTTCTTAATAATCATTAACTAAGCATTTACAAAGTTCGGCATATGTAAATGCTGCATCACATACTTGCCAAGTGCCACTTCCGTTCCATATCGCCCATGGAAATCCGAGCCACCTGTCATCAACAATCCATACTTGTTAGCCATCGTTACAATGCGTTCATAATCGTCTTCATTATGGTCTGGATGCACTAGCTCAATTCCGTCTAGCCCCTCCCTAATTAATTGCTCAGCAACCTCATAGGAATCGAGTTGCCCTGGATGTGCTAAAACCGCAATACCACCATCGGCCTTAATCGCTCGCAAGGCATCAAAGACATCAACATAGCGAATATCACTAGCCGCCACACCATTATTTTTAAACAATGACTTATACAATGTTTGATAATCCTTTGAATCAAAAGCTGCTGTCGTTAACGCGTCCATAATATGCTGCTTGTATAGCACTTTAGCCTTTGAAATGCGCTCACATGCTTGCTCTTCTGTAATCACAAAGCCTGCCGCTTGAATTTGGCGTAGCTGCCAAAGCGTATGTTCATGGCGACGTGTCAACAATGGCTGACATAGCTGGCGAATATTTGTACATGCTCCTTGCAATTGATAGCCTAGCATATGCACCTTGCGCCCACGCTCAAAGTCATATGCTGAAATTTCAATGCCAGGAATAAAATGAATATCATATTTCTGCGCAAGTTGTTGACCTTCTTCAAGATGAGCAACCGTATCATGATCGACGACACTAATATGCGTTAAATTAGCTGCCTGCGCTTGCTGAAATAGCTCTTCTAGCGTCGCAGAGCCATCTGAATACGTGCTATGCATATGCAAATCAACCTTCATCATACGAGCTCCTTTTCCTGCATTTTTGACATGTGAAAGACGCTATCGCATAAGCCTTCCATAAACTCTAAATCATGAAAAATACCAATTAATGTTGTGCCGTTCACTTTCAACTTTTCAATGGCCTCACGCACCTTTAATTTAGATGATTGATCAAGGCTTGCTGTTGGCTCATCCAACAGCAATAAACGCGGCTCCTTCACAACGGCGCAAGCGATATTTAAACGCAGCTTTTCACCGCCTGAAAACATATTTGGATAGCTATTCCACAATGCCTCATCGATGTCAAAATGCTTCAAGGCTTCTTGCGCCCTTAGTGTTGCCTCTTGCTTTGACACACCTAAATCAAGCAATGATTGCTCTACTAGCTCTAATGCTGTTGTGCGTGGCATGACATTTAAAAATTGCGACACATAGCCAATTTCATGCTTGCGTAAATAAACGACTTCACGCGGTGTTGCCTGCACTAAGTCAATTGTGCCAAATGCCTCCGATTGGAATAAAATCTTTCCTGCCTGTGGCTCATATGTGCGATAAATGCTTTTTAAAATCGTCGACTTCCCGCTGCCACTCTTACCAACAATCCCTAAAAAGCTACCTTCAGGTACATCTAATGAAATGCCTTGCAATGCAGGTAATATTTTATTTAAATGATGAATGGTGAAGCTTTTTTGCAAATTTTCTACGCTAATCATCTGCGCACATCCTTATCGATAATTTGTTTGTAAAATGACTTTACCGTCAACAATCGTTGATGTTACAACGGGATATCCATCTGCCATTTGTTCAATGATAATAATATCGGCCTTTTTTCCTGCTGCGATTGAGCCAATTTCATGTGCCATATTCACTGCCTTCGCTGGATTCAACGTAACAAGCTGGAACAACGCATGCAAATCCTCTTCATACTTGTTCGCAAGCTCAAAAATGCCGTGTAGCATGGCAGGCGGATAATAATCACTACAAATAACATCGATGACACGCGCTTGAATCGCCTCTGCCGCACTTAAATTGCCTGAATGGGAGCCGCCTAATAAAATATTTGGTGCACCCGCAATCGTTTGCAACCCTAATTGTTTCGCTTCCTTTGCCACATCTAACGTAATCGGAAACTCGCTAATCGTCGTGCCGTATGACTGTACAAGGCCTAGCTTTTGCACATCATCATCATCGTGGGAAGCGACTGCAATATTGCGTGAAATAGCTAAGCGACTTAAGCGCTCAATATCCTCCAACGTAATTTTTTCCTTATCAATCTGCTCTTTAATTAACGTATCCGCCTCGTAATCTGTCATTTTGCGATAACCGCGCATAATATCTTTGTAAATTTCTAAATTACGGTATTGCCCTTGTCCCGGCGTATGATCCATAAATGATAGTAAATGCACTTTACCATCTGTAATATTTTTCTCTAACTGGTGTAATTGATCGATTGAATCAATTTCAAAGCGCGCATGTAAGCGATGGCGAATTAAATGCGGCTCATCGTGTGACGCACTAATTGCATCAATGCATTTTTGCACATTTTCTGGATTGCGAATCGCCTTATGTGAATATTTATCATCACCATAGTACGACAATGAATGGAAAATCGTCGTAATACCATGTGTCATTAAAATACGCTCACTCTCACGCAAGCCGATAGTCATATTCATCAACGAATTTGGTCGCGGGCTCACAATCGTTTCAATATAGTCTGAATGAATGTCGACAAAGCCTGGTGACACATAGCCCCCATTGGCGTCAATCACCTCAAGCCCGTCTAGCTGTGCCTCCGATTGATGGACAATTTGCTGAATCGTTGTCCCCTCAATCAATACAACATGGTCATATAAAAATTGCTGCTCTGTTACAATTACTCCGTTCACAATGGCAAACATGGAAAGCCCCCTTATAATAATGAGTACACTAATTGCTGCGTATAAGCATGCTGCGGGTCTTCTAGCACTTGATCTGTTAAGCCATGCTCAATAATTTGACCATTTAGCATAACAATTGTACGGTCTGCTAACATACGAATAACCGCTAAATCATGCGACACAACAATCATTGAAATATTTAATTCACGTTGAATCGATTTAATTAAATCTAGGACATCCGCCTGTACCGATAAATCCAGCCCTGTCGTCACCTCATCTAGCAATAATACAGGCGGGTTATTCGACAATGCTTTCGCAATTTGCACACGCTGCTGCATACCACCAGAAAAGTTTTTCGGTGCTTCTTTACTGCGGAAAAGTGGAATATTGACATGCTCTAACAGCTCTAAGCTACGCTGTTCCATATTGCGCACATGACGATTGCCAGCCGCGATTTGCTTTTCAGCAATATTGCTCATTGAAGAAAACTCCATATTTAAGCCGAGCATTGGGTTTTGGTATACCATGCCAAGAATCGTGTTGCGAATAAAGCGTTGCTGTTGGCGTGATTGCTCAAAAATATTCGCCGTGCCATTCTCGAAATCTGTCAGTAAACCAATACCGCTCGTAATCGGCTCATCAAAATATAAGCTTTTCATTAAGGTCGATTTACCGCTACCACTTTCGCCAACGATGCCTAATATTTCACCACGATACAGCTCAAAAGAAATATCACGACAAGCGTAAACAGTTTTACAAACAGGACAGAAGTTTTTTTCAAGCTGTACCGCCTCACCTTGACAATGACTACAGCCTTTTCCGTATTGCTTTGATAGCTTCTGAATTTGTAAAATCGGTTGTTCCTTCATTGCTTAATCGCCACCTTTCGCGCCAATACCTCTTCCATATAGCTCGTATCATTACATAAATAGTATGTTTCACCTGTTTGCTCATCTGTCAGTTCATCAAGAAAGACATTGGATAAACCCGTTTCACGACAAGCCTTGCCTTCGAATTGCTCTACAACGAATGGATAGTCCTCAAAGGCTAACGATTGTACATTTGTATATGGGGGGATCGCATAAATTTTCTTCTCACGCCCTGCTCCAAATAATATGAGCGCCTCGCTTTGATGAATTTTCGGATTATCGAAGCGTGGAATCGGACTTGGGTTCATGACATAACGACCATTGACCAAGACTGGGTAATCCGCCCCTTGCGATGTTTGGTTATAGCGCATAATTTGCTCAAAAAGCATTAAATATGCACCGCTATATTCCTTTTCCGCGTGGTAACGCTTCGTTTTATATTCACTGCGCTCAATCGCACGCAGCGGCTCTGGCTCTGGCACTTGCAACACAAGAATTTGCTCCTGCGTCAGCCGGACTTCTGGAATGCGATGGCGTGACTGTACAATTGATGCATCCTGCGTGCGCGTAGTCGTTTCAATACCTGTCGTTTTTTGTACAAGCTTTTTAATATTTACAGCATTGACCGAATCATCTGCACCTTGGTCAATCACTTTTAGCGTATCTTCCTTCCCAACAAGCGCCAATGTTAACTGCAAGCCGCCTGTCCCCCATCCACGTCCAATCGGCATTTCACGCGAAGCAAAGGGCACTTGATAACCGGGAATGGCGACACCTTTTAACATCGCACGGCGTATTTCCTTTTTCGATTGCTCGTCTAACAATGCGAATGGTACTTCTCTCATAGCGATTTGCCCTCCTTTTTAATCTCCCTCATTTGCTCAAGCTTCGATTGGAACGTCACATAATGTGGCATTTTCAAATGTGAAATAAAGCCTGTCGATTCAATCGTATCTACGTGAAGTAGCACAAATTCCTCATCATGAATCGGCGTATCTCCGCCTACTTCGAGTGCGTGATCAACGATTGACATAGCGATTGCCTTCGTTTCATTTTGACCAAAGCAAGCACCATAGCCAAGATCAAACTCCAACACTTGTTTATCTTCGCGATCAATATTGACAGGAATAAATGACTCTACCTCTGTCAGCTTAATTACACCGATATAATACGGGTCGTCCTCATCATCTAACGCAACATGAATTGACTGCCAGCCTACTCGCACTTCCCCAACTGTTGGATGCGATGCACCGTAACCACGTAAACCGGCATAACCAAGCGATGTAACAGTCCCCGTTTGACCACGTGTCAATGTCTGCAAACGTTGGGAGCGATTCGTTGGAAATGCCATACTTTCCTTCGTAATATCACTCGGCTCCACATCGTTTTCTGGAAACGCTCGAATTAAGCCTTCCGCACGCAAATAATCCATTACTTTTGGCAAATTTTCTAAGCGTAATGTGCTTTCCTCTGGCACTTCAATCGCTTCAAACTCAGCTTTTTGAGCCACTACATCCTCTGCTGTTTCCTGCAATAAATCGAAATCAAGCAAACGATGTAAATAATCATGCGATGCCCCTAAAATTTGCCCTCCTGGAATATCTTTAAAACTTGCTGAAATACGACGTAATACAAACATGTCGCGCGCATCTGTCACCGTTGAATAATATAATCTTGGCAACGTTGAACGATGTGCGCGCAGCAAGAAAATGGCTTCCTCCACATTGCCTTCACTTTGCTTCATCGCAAGTGCGGCTAGCTGTTCACTATATAAACTGCTTTCCGACATCACTTGGTCTAAAAAACCCCGCATCGTCGCCTGTAATGTTTCAACTGCTACATGCGCTCCGTGCTTGATGCGCTCATATTGTAAATGCTCTAACGATGCCTCAATCGCCTCTGCACCACCGCGAACTGCTACATACGCCATTAATTCGTCACCTCATTCATGCTTGTTGTACGAGGAAGGGCAATTACCCGCCCACTGCGCTCAATCAAAATACAATCGATTCCAAGTGGAAATTCCTTATTTTTATTTGTGCGTAACTCGATAAATTCCTTGTAGACGGCCAACTCCACCATTTCAAGCTTTTTAATCCCTGGTCCGCTGAGCTGTGCCATGATAGCTGGCGTTATCCCGTCCAGTTCAATCATGATCGTCGCTGATTTTTGTGGGTCAATAAGATCGCCAACTTTCGCAGCTTCAACCGCCTTCAGTAGCTGCTCTTTTTCTGTTCCATGCGGAATAATAATAAAATCAGCTTGCTCCAACGGCTTGATTTGCCCACCTGTCAATGCACGTATCGATTGATTAATATCCTGACATTCAGTTGCTGTTTGGAAGCTTACTTCACCGTCGAACAAGGACATGCAAACAGTGACTGTTTCAGCATACAAGCCATTTACTACATACTCTCTTTCCAATTCACCAACTGTTCCAGGCCTTGCAAAACAATCCAATAGTGTACGAAATGCACGCTGTGTAAAATGTACGGTTTCCATGCCGCTCCTCCTTAAGTCGCCATCGTATCGAAGCTTACCTTTGTACGCTCGATGGAACGTTTAATTTGCTGTTCATTTATATGAAGCTGCTGCGCTAACAGCTCAAAATGTGCTGCCCATGTAGATGTTTCTGGTAGTTTTGCCGCATAAGCCGCATCAATAATTGCTAACGCCTTTGATAATTCAGGCTCAGATTCCTTCACTAAACCGACGCCATAGTGACTACCTATTTTTACTTTCGTTTCGGTTACCAACACTTCTCCTATATAAAACAGTGACTGCTGCGCTGTTTCACGCATTTTAATCATGACAAGCCCTTCTGTTGGTGGGCTAATTTCCTCCACATCATATTGCTCGCAAATAGTAGCTGCTAGTTGTAACGCAAGCTCTCTCCCTACTTCAATTAACAACTTTGTTCGCTCAGCTCTTTTCATCATGCCAGCTCCTTTCAACATCATCCTAACTTGTTGCCAAGTGACATAGTGAAAAGGTTTCGTGAAGAATATGTAAAGGCTCTTTACAGAAGGGGCGCCAAGAATGCAGTTGAACCTACCAGTTCAAAAGTAACAATTCGCCCGTAAGATATGATATACTCCCATTAAAGTAGACAAGTCAAAACCGCTCACTTTAAACTAAAG
>NZ_PYWN01000087.1 GCF_003049505.1 Metasolibacillus meyeri | reverse complement strand
CCTGCCTGTCACGCAGGAGATCGCCGGTTCGATCCCGGTCGGGACCGCCATTTTATAGTTTTTGTAAGCATCTATTATGCTTATGAAGGCTTTTTTATTTTGATTCGATGAGATGACTAAACGTTTGCTGAGAAAGCGTAACGTAATAATCAAAAGTGGTCAACACCATGTTAATCCCAATTCTTTTGAAGGATATTAAAGATTTTGAAAGGGAAACTTATACAACGTAGGTCAGTTAACCATTGATACCTATTGTAACTCTTTTAGGTTAATAATTATTAAGAGTGAATAAAAAATCTGGATGTAATAATTTAATAAAAACTCGAATTTTGTCGAAATAATGGTTTTCAAAATGTTCATAATGGGTATGTATTGTTATAGAGTTTCGGGGGTGAATTGTATGCTCAAGAAATTTAGTAGTATGCTGGTTGTTACACTTAGTTTAAATAGTTGTGTAGCTTATGAACATGGAAAACTAATTGATATAGAGGATTCTAATGCCTATGTATGGCAGAAATATATGAGTGAGCAGGAATTTAATCAGCTAGAGGAAGGCATGAGCTATCTTGATGTTGTAAATACGGCAAAAGGTATGGGGACACTTCAAAAAGACGGAATATATATTTGGCAAGATGAGGATACATTAACAAAAGCCTATGAAATACAATTTCAAAATGATCAACTTGTTGAGAAGAAAGTGGTTGAATTAAAAGGACATTCGACACGATAAAGTGAAATTTCAATCAGTGGGGGTTTTTCTAATCCCCAGCTGATTGTTGATAAAGGAACATAAGCTAAGAACTTCACATCCTGTGAAAACGCTTGTGTGACTAAAATCATGTTGGCCTCAATCAGGCTTTTACGGACAGCTATTGCCACCTATCCTTTTTGTTTTTCATAAGTCTTGAGGTGGGCATCTTGTATTTGTCGCTTCGCTTTCGCACAGAAAACACTTGCTTTTGGTACAAAAAATATTGCTATCCGTTAATGCGGGATAAATAGATGGGGGGCGCCTTTAGAAATCATTTCTAAAGACGTCTCTTTTTTATGTGTAGTCCTTTGAACATTTTTTCGCATTCGAGTAAACTAAGGGTAATGCATTTTTGGGAAGGACTAATTATATGAAATTTGAAAAACATATATATTCATTAGAAGAAACAGAGCAGCTTGCATTGAATTTAGCTGAGCGATTAGAAGCCCAATATACAGTTACATTAGAAGGTGATTTAGGGGCTGGAAAAACAACTTTTACACAAGCTTTAGCAAAAGGGTTAGGCATTAAAAGAACGGTGAATAGTCCTACTTTTACAATTATGAAGCAATATGAAGGGCGACTACCTTTAAATCATTTAGATGTTTATCGCTTAGCGGATAGCGATGAAGATCTAGGATGGGATGAGATTTTCTATGGGGATGCGGTAACAGTTGTAGAGTGGGCGCATTTAATTGAAGAGGATTTGCCAGAAGAGCGTTTAGCAATTACGATTAAGCGAATAGCGGAGCAGGAAAGATTATTTATTCTAGAGCCAATAGGCACTCGTTATATCGAGCTTTGTGAGGAGTTAATGAAATGATTTGGTTAGGGATTGAAACAGCAAATGCGCCGCTATCGATTGCATTAGTGCAAGGTGGAAAAATAGTAGCAGAAGTTGTCCAACATATAAAAGTAACGCATTCAGCAGGCGCTATGCCAGCTATTGAAGAGCTTTGTGCGAAAGCATCTATTAAGCCAGCAGAAATTGATGCGATTGCAGTATCAGAAGGACCAGGTGCTTATACAGGTGTACGTATTGGTGTTACATTAGCGAAAACATTGGCATGGACGCTGCAAAAGCCTTTAGTTGGTGTATCGAGCTTGCAAGTATTAGCTATGAATGGTCGTTTGTTTAACGGTGTTGTTTGTCCTTTATTCGATGCGAGACGTCAGCATGTATATGCAGCTATTTACGGTAGGCAAGCTACAGTGCTAGAGGATGGGCATTATGCAATAGCTGATATACTAGAACAAGTGAAGCAGCGTGGAGAGCAGGCGCTATTTATTGGTGAAGACGTTGTATTATATAAAGAGCAGATTGAGCAAGCATTAGGAAATCAGGCAGTTTTTGCACCGTTTACGTTGAATTTGCCTCGTGCCTCAGAATTAGTTGCCCTGGCAATGGATAAGGAGTTGCCTTCCATTGATGCTACACATGCTTTTGTGCCGCAATACCGCCGCATTGCAGAGGCGGAGGCCAATTGGTTACAAGCACAGAAGGAGAATAACTAAGCGATGGTGGTACAATATCGAAAAATGACGGTAGCTGATGTGGAGACGGTTTATGCGATTGAGGTGGCATCGTTTCCTGTGCCGTGGACGTTGGATTCCTTCTATTATGAAATGTCTGAGAATCAATTTGCTTATTATACAGTAGCTGAAGAAAATGGAGAAATTCTAGGGTTTTGTGGCAGCTGGATGGTAGTTGATGCAGCACAAATTACAAATGTAGCGGTTATAGAATCAGCGCGTGGCAGAAAAATCGGTGAAGGCTTAATGCGTGAGGCGATGCGTGTTGCACGTGAAGCAAATATGGAAACAATGAGCTTGGAAGTACGCGTATCAAATGTTGTAGCACAAAATTTGTATTATAAGCTAGGCTTCCAAGATGGGGGCTTACGTAAAGGATATTATACTGATAATCAAGAGGATGCTCTTGTCATGTGGGTGAAATTATAAATGGAAAATCAATATATTTTAGCAATCGAAACGAGCTGTGATGAAACAGCAGCAGCAGTGATTCAAAATGGTACGAAAATTGTATCGAATATCGTAGCCTCTCAAATTGAGAGCCATAAACGCTTTGGTGGTGTAGTACCTGAAATTGCTTCACGCCATCATGTAGAGCAGGTGACGATTGTGATTGAGGAGGCACTGGCAGAAGCGCAGCTACAGCCGAGTGACCTAGCAGCAGTAGCTATTACGGAAGGACCTGGGCTAGTTGGCGCATTATTAATTGGCATTAATGCAGCAAAAGCTTTTGCTTGGGCACACCAGCTACCAATTGTTGGTGTACATCATATTGCAGGGCATATTTATGCCAATGCGCTTGTGCAGCCAATGGAATTTCCTTTATTAGCGCTTGTTGTATCAGGTGGGCATACAGAGCTTGTCTATATGAAAGCGCATGGACACTTCGAGCTAATCGGTGAAACGCGCGACGATGCAGCTGGTGAGGCATATGACAAAGTAGCGCGCGTCTTGAATTTGCCTTACCCAGGTGGGCCACACATTGACCGATTGGCACATGAAGCAGAGGAAGCAGTGGCTTTCCCACGCGTTTGGTTAGAGGAAGATAGCTATGATTTTAGCTTTAGTGGTTTGAAATCGGCTGTCATCAATTATAAGCATAATATGGATCAACGTGGTGAGGAATTTGTTGCAGCACATGTAGCAAAAGGCTTTCAAGATAGCGTTGTTGAGGTGTTAACGACAAAAGCATTGCGTGCGGCGCGCGAATATAATGTGAAGCAAGTGATTGCAGCTGGTGGTGTTGCGGCAAATCAGGGCTTACGCACAGCGCTTGAACAAGCTTTTAAGCAAGAGGATGTTCCGTTCTACGTGCCACCATTAAAGCTGTGTACCGATAATGCAGCGATGATTGGTGCCGCTGGTGCGAAAATGTACGAGGCGGGTGTGCGTGGAAGTATGATGATGAATGGTCGCCCAGGGATGGAATTGAAAAGTTGGGTATGAAGAAGCAAAATTGATAGCTACAAATATAGATGCTGGGACCGTTAGAAATTTTAATGGGTCGCAGCATTTTTTACTATCACCAAGCATAATGTAAAAATATATTGTTTTTTGTTGTCGATATGCTCAAAAAAGCATCATTATAAAAAAGGTTAAAGTTTTCTGAAAATTATCCACAGGTTGTGAATAGAAAAGTGCAAAATGTCAATAAGAACATTCGTACTTATGCACAATTTGTGGATAACTTGTGGGTAAGTTGTGATTTATCAATATATAGTATGTGGTTTTCCTCACAGTGATGTGGAAAAAATAATTTTTAATTGTGGACAATGTGGAAAAGTCTGTTGATATGTTGATATGACTGCAATTAAATTGTGAATAAAATTGTGGGCTAATTTTATCGAAATTTGTATATTGACCAATATATATGTAATATAAAGTAGAAATGTAACTGTGTAAATAGAGGAGGGAGTATTTATTGAAACAAACTAAAAATTCAATGATACTGTTATTAATTATCGGAGTTATTTTAGCGGGTATCGTTTTATGGCTACTTAGTCTTACTGTATTCGGCACTTATATTTTATATTCATTTTCAAGTTTGCTTATTTTTATAGCCATTGCTTGTTACCCTCTAGCTATTGTTTATGGCAGACCTGATATAAAAAGAGTGTATGAAAGTATTCGTATAGGAAGCTATCGCCTATTTCGCATGAAAAAAACGTATGCAAATTTATTGAATGCGATTATTGCAATCGTGATTACAGTGCTTTTTGGCTGGGTATATGGGACATACGGGGCATATCGTAATTTAAAATATAAAAAGCCACCGTTAAGGAGAGTGAAATAAAGGACATTGAGCGATAGGGGCTCAATGTCCTTTATTTTATAGATTTTCCAGCTCTTCACTCAACTCTAGCCATTCCATTTCGAATATTTCGTGTGCTGATTTGACAGTATCTAATTCATTTTGAATGTTAAGTGCCTTTTCATGATCAGAAAAAATAGCCGGGTTACATAGCTGCTCCTCTAAAACGGCAATCTGTTCATTGAGTGCGGTCATTTTTCCTTCAATTTCCTCTAACTGTCGACGAATTTGCCGCTCACGTTTTTTCGCATCTTTATCAATCGTAGATGTTGAGACTTTTGCGATAGAGGACGCTTCAACTGCTGAAGATTCCTTCATCGCCGCAAGTTCGGCCAGTTCCTGCTTTTTCTCCACATAGTAATCATAATCACCTAAATACTCAAAGGAACTATCTGGGGCTAATTCTACGACCTTTGTGGCGATACGGTTAATGAAATAACGGTCATGTGATACGAATAGTAATGTACCTGGATAGTCGATTAAAGCATTTTCTAAAATTTCCTTGCTATCTAAATCTAAATGGTTGGTTGGCTCATCTAACACAAGGAAGTTTGCCTTTTGCATCATCAGTTTTGCAAGTGCTAGGCGGGCTTTTTCACCTCCGGATAAAGAGTTGACGGATTTGCCAACATCGTCACCGCTGAACAGGAATCGACCAAGTACTGTGCGAATATCCTTTTCATTCATTAATGGCCATTCATCCCACAGTTCTTGTAAAACGGATTTATTGGAATTGAGCTTCGCCTGTTCTTGATCGTAATAGCCAATTTGCACATTTGTACCGTAACGAATATCTCCAGTGAGCTGCGGTAAATCCTGTACAACCGTTTTTAATAAGGTCGATTTACCGACACCGTTTGGACCGACGAGCGCAATGCGGTCTTCTCGGAAAAGACGCAGCTGAATGTTGCGTGATATTTCCTTATCGGGATAGCCAACAGTGAGCGCGTCAACTGCTAGTACATCATTGCCGCTTTGTTTATCAATTGTAAAGCCAAAGCTTGCGGATTTTTCGTCACCATCAGGAGCATCCATCCATTCTGTACGCTCAAGCATTTTACGGCGACTCTGAGCCATTTTCGTTGTTGATGCACGGGCGATATTTTTTTGAATGAACGCCTCCATTTTTGCTTTTTCATCTTGTTGACGTTCAAATAATTTCATATCACGCTCATAATTTTTCGCTTTCTCATCTAAATAAGCACTGTAGTTACCAGTATATTTTGTGACACGTGTACGTGATACTTCATAAACGATCGATACAACTTGGTCTAAAAAATAACGGTCATGTGAAACGATTAAAATTGCTCCAGCATAGCCTTTTAAATAATTTTCAAGCCAAGCTAATGTTTCGATGTCTAAATGGTTCGTTGGCTCGTCCAAAATAAGAAGATCAGGCTTGGATAATAGCAGTTTTGCTAAGGCCAAACGTGTGCGCTGTCCACCTGATAATGAGCGAATCGGCTTTTCATAATCAGCAGGGAAAAATTGCATGCCGTGAAGCACCGAACGCGTATCAGCTTCATATTGATAGCCACCAGCATCCTTGAAATCATGCTGCAACTGATCATATTCAGCCATGAGCTTTGCGTAAGCTTCTTGATTTTCATAAACAGTCGGCTCCGCCATTTGCTGCTCTAAAGTGCGGAGCTTTTTTTCCATTTGCTGTAGTCCTATAAAAATCGTCATCATTTCATCCCATATCGAAAGTTCAGAGTCCAACCCTGCATGCTGCTCTAAATAGCCAATTTTAATATCCTTTGGAATAATGATTTCTCCAGAGTCATAGGACATTTGCCCTGCGATAATTTTTAATAAAGTGGATTTACCAGCACCATTGCGCCCAACAAGTGCGACACGATCGCGATGCTGTACTTCTAGCTTCACACCGCTTAATATTTCATCCGTAATAAATGATTTATATAGTTGATTTACTTGTAAAACAATCATATTTACACCTCAGTTCATGCTTTAAGTGTAATAGATACGCATGCTTGGCGCAATGATGGATACTTTACTTATTCGCCCATGTCTAGTAAGATGAAAACGACTTCGAACTAGATTGCAGGAGGATTACATGTGAGCAAAGAAACGAAAATTCCACAAGCAACTACGAAGAGGCTTCCTTTGTACTACCGATTTTTACAAAACTTTGCGAATGAAGGAAAACAACGGGTATCGTCTCAAGAGCTGAGCGAGGCGATGAAAATAGATTCGGCAACGATTCGTAGAGATTTTTCATATTTTGGAGCCCTCGGTAAAAAGGGCTATGGTTATGATGTTCAGCATTTATTGCAGTTTTTTAGAGAAACACTAGATCAGGACGAGGCAACGAATGTCGCATTAATCGGAGTAGGGAATTTAGGAAATGCCTTTTTAAAATATAATTTTCAAAAAAACCATAATACGCGTATTGTTGTAGCATTTGATTCAAAAGCACCGTTGGAAGGTACGGAGATTAGCGATATCCCCGTTTTCCACCCAGACCGCCTAGAGGAAATGTATGAGAAGTACAATGCGGAATTAGCTATATTAACCGTATCAGCACGCTCCGCACAGGCTATGGCAGATCGCTTAGCACAGATGAATGCGAAAGGGATTTTAAACTTTACACCAATTCGTTTGAATATACCGGAAACAATGAAATTGATGAATATTGATTTGTCTGTTGAGCTACAGGCATTGATTTATTTAATCCGTAATTAAACACGGTGTTTATTTCTTTTACGCATGCTAGGGTACATATAGCGATGAAGTGGACGCTTTATATAGACTTTTCCAGATAAGTATTGTTTCCTACACGTCGCAATGACATCTCTTACTAAATAGGTGAGGGAATCTTTGTCGTAAGGGGATTGCATAATCTTGAAAGCTTCGGGCTGAACAGTTATAATCCAACCATTGTTTGAGCCCACAATAATCAATTTGACGAAGCTATATTCACCAATATTTTGGTAAGTTTCGGCTGTAATTGTTATTTCTTTTTGGTGCTGTAATTTAAGCCATTTACGTATTCTAAATTTAGTCATATTGGTAATTCCTATCTATATAGTGTAAATATTTCTATTCATTATAGCAAAGTTACGAAATTCTTCACAACTATTGTATTAGCCAAATAGCGCACAATGCGTTAAAATGTACATGAAGAGGAGGTGGCGTAATGGAAATCCATTTAAGTGCGATTGGACCAGTAAGCCTTGTTATTATCGGTGTTGTTGCCATCCTGATTTTTGGACCGAAGAAGCTTCCAGAGCTTGGCAAGGCAATGGGCTCTACACTTCGAGAGTTCAGACAAGCAACTAAAGGCTTGGCAGATGATGAAGATGATAAAAAGAAAGTTATTGAACATAAAGATAACGATAATGTTAAGTAAGTTAAGGATGTCTTATATATGAATCCAAAAGAACTGACTGTCATAGAGCATGTTGAAGAATTAAGAAGTCGCCTTGTTGTCACGGCGTTCTTCTTTGTTTTGGCGCTTATAGGTAGCTTTTTTTTGACAGAGCCGATAATTAAATATATTCAGAATAGCCCAGAGGCTGCTCAATTTACATTAAACGCCTTTACACCAACAGATCCGTTAGCTGTGTTTTTAAAGGTGATGTTTCTTGTGGCATTTATTTTAACGTCACCTATGTTGCTTTATCAGTTATGGTCGTTTATTACACCTGGCTTGCTTGAAACAGAGCGCAAGGCGACACTTAAATATATACCTTATTCATTTATCTTATTTTTAGTAGGGCTGTCCTTTGCTTATTTCGTGTTATTTCCATATGTCATGCATTTTATGATGAATTTATCGAATAACTTAGAAATTCAGCAAACGATAGGAATTAATGAATTTTTCTCTTTTTTATTAACATTGACTTTACCTTTTGGTATTATATTTCAATTGCCGGTTGTGACGTTATTTTTAGCACGTATCGGTATTTTAAACCCAACGTTAATGGTGAAATTCCGTAAATACTCTTATTTTGTATTATTTGTACTTGCGGCAATTTTAGCACCGCCTGATTTTATTTCAAATTTAATCGTTGCGATTCCGTTATTTATTTTGTATGAATTAAGTATCGTCATTTCAAAAATAGGCTATAAGAAATTTTTACAAGCAGAGGAGCAACGTCAACGTGAGGAGCAGGAGGTAGCTCAGCAAATACAAGTAGAGGCATTGTTAGCAGAGCAACGTCGACAAATGGAAGAGATGAATAAATAAAAAGAAGCTGTTGGAAAGTGAAAGTTTTCCAACAGCTTCTTTTATTTTGGCAGCGTATCCGTCATTTGCTGTATTTTATCGGCATTTAATTGGACTAATGTAACTAAGCCATTCATAGCCATATGCGCAATGATTGGTGCTAATAAGCGCTTTGTTTTGTAATATAAAAAGGAGAAAATTAAACCCATTACTGTATACACTAATAGATGCGTGAAATCTCTATGGATTAGTGCGAACACGAAAGCACTAATCAAAGCTGCAACCCAAAAGTTTTGTGTTTGAATCAAAGAGCCGAAAATAACACGACGGAATACAAGCTCCTCTAAAATGGGTGCTAACAATACTGAAGTGACCACCATAATTGGTGCAATACGTGTAATATCCATAATCATTTGCGTATTTTCAGAGCCTGGCTTAATACCTAGTACATAGACTTCAATTAGTGAAGCAACAATTTGACCGGAAAATGCTAAAAATACCCCGAGAATGCCCCAGCCGATTGTGACGCCAATGGAAGCGCGTGGTCCTTTAAAAACATCAAAAAATTGTTTATTCCGTCTCATCAAAAGCCCCATAATAATTAAAGCGATTAGGAAGGCAATTGTATTCCACCAAGCAGCTAGAACGAACACTTTATACTCTGAGTCTGGTAGTAAATTGAAGAAAAAGTTTCCTACACCTGGAATTTTTAAAATGATACCTGATAATAAAGCGACAATGTATAACAGCAATACATACAATGCTGTTTTTTGCGTTTTGAATTTTGGAGAACTAAGAGAAGTCACGTGCATAAAACCTACTTTCTGTAACTATAATACGTTATGCTTTCTTTATTGTAGAGGAAGTTCGCAATAAATGAAAATTTTTTGTAGTTCTTGCTTGCAAAAAATTTATAGATTATTTAATATAGTAAGTGTGTTAGCACTCCTTATGAATGAGTGCTAATAAATCCAAAGATTTAATATTTTGTAGGAGGTTGTTTCACTTGTTAAAACCATTAGGTGATCGTATCATTATCGAACTAGTTGAGGTAGAGGAAAAAACGGCATTTGGTATCGTTTTACCAGACTCGGCAAAGGAAAAGCCACAAACAGGTAAAGTAGTGGCAGTTGGGACAGGTCGTGTATTAGATAACGGTACACGCGTAGAGCTTGATGTGAAAGAGGGAGACGAGGTTATCTTCTCAAAATTCTCAGGAACTGAAGTAAAATATGACGGCCAAGAATACTTAATTTTACGTGAAAGCGATGTATTAGCTATTATTGGTTAATAAAATAGTGCAGGCAAGTAGTCTGCTTGCCTCGCATCTAACAGAAAAAGTCATGAGTTAAGGCTCAGCAGCATATAACACGAATGGATAATTATTTTCAGGAGGTTTTTTGACAATGGCAAAAGATATTAAATTCGCAGAAGAAGCACGTTCATTAATGCTTCAAGGTGTAGATAAATTAGCAAACGCGGTGAAAGTAACATTAGGTCCAAAAGGGCGCAATGTTGTATTAGAGAAAAAATTCGGTTCACCTTTAATTACAAATGATGGTGTTTCAATTGCAAAGGAAATCGAGCTTGAAAATCCATATGAAAACATGGGTGCAAAGCTTGTAGCAGAAGTAGCATCAAAAACAAATGAAATCGCTGGTGATGGTACAACAACTGCCACAGTATTAGCGCAAGCAATGATTCGTGAAGGTTTAAAAAACGTAACAGCTGGTGCAAACCCTGTAGGGATCCGCAAAGGAATTGATAAAGCAGTAGCAGCAGCTTTAACAGAGCTTCAAGCCATTTCACGTCCAGTAGAAAACAAAGAAGCGATTGCACAAGTAGCAGCAATTTCTTCAGCAGACGAAGAAATTGGTCAATATATCGCTGATGCGATGGAGCGCGTTGGTAATGATGGCGTTATTACAATTGAAGAATCAAAAGGCTTCACAACAGAGCTTGATGTAGTAGAAGGTATGCAATTTGACCGTGGTTATGCATCTCACTACATGGTAACAGATACAGATAAAATGGAAGCTGTATTAGACAATCCATATGTGTTAATTACAGATAAAAAAATCGCAAGCATCCAAGAAATTTTACCTGTATTAGAGCAAGTGGTACAACAAGGTCGTCCAATTTTAATTATTGCTGAAGATGTTGAAGGCGAAGCTCTAGCAACATTAGTAGTAAATAAATTACGCGGTACATTCAACGCGGTAGCTGTAAAAGCGCCTGGCTTTGGTGACCGTCGTAAAGCAATGTTAGAAGATATCGCAATTTTAACTGGCGGTCAAGTGATTACACAAGACTTAGGCTTAGATTTAAAATCAGCAGATATTACTTCTTTAGGTCGCGCGGCAAAAGTAGTTGTGTCAAAAGACAACACAACAATCGTTGAAGGTGCAGGCGACTCTGTAGCAATCGAAGGACGTGTTGGCCAAATTCGTGCACAGCTTGCTGAAACAACTTCAGAGTTCGATAAAGAAAAATTACAAGAGCGCTTAGCAAAATTAGCTGGTGGTGTAGCGGTTATTAAAGTTGGTGCTGCAACAGAAACAGAATTAAAAGAGCGCAAACTACGCATTGAGGATGCATTAAACTCAACGCGTGCAGCGGTTGAAGAAGGTATCGTTTCTGGTGGTGGTACGGCATTATTAAACGTCTATGGCGCAGTTGAAAAAGTGCTTGAAGAAGTAGAAGGCGACGTAGCAACAGGTGTAAAAATCATTCTACGTGCATTGGAAGAACCAGTACGCCAAATCGCTGAAAACGCAGGCTTAGAAGGCTCAATCATCGTTGACCGCTTAAAACGCGAAGAAGTAGGTATCGGCTTCAATGCAGCAACAGGCGACTGGGTAAACATGATTGACGCAGGCGTAGTAGACCCAGCAAAAGTAACTCGCTCAGCACTACAAAACGCAGCATCTGTAGCAGCTCTGTTCTTAACAACAGAAGCGGTTGTAGCAGACATTCCAGAGCCAGCAGGTGCAGGCGGCGGTATGCCTGATATGGGCGGCATGGGTATGCCTGGCATGATGTAGGTGCCTGGCACACACACAATTCTGAAAACTTACTACAATTTAGTAGCAAACAGTAAAAAATCACTTCTTATTTATATAAGAGGTGGTTTTTTTACATGCAAAAAGTTAGAATAGTCATACAGTTTATGTTACGAAGGGGGAGCTTCAATGGGATACAATCAAGCAAACATAACAATCACAACAGACAGACTTATTTTAAGATTATTTCAAAAAGCGGATGCAGAGGTAGTAGCAAAGCTTTGCAATAATTATAATATTTATAAAAGCACTTTATCTTTACCATATCCATATAAAGTAGAGGATGCACTGACATGGATTGAGTATCATTATGACAATTTTATAGAAGATCGTTCCTACGAATTTGCAGTGACGGATAAGAAAACGAATGAGATTTATGGCGGGATTGCTTTATCGAGTAATAAACAATTTAACCAAGGTGAGCTTGCCTATTTTATTGGTGAGCCGTATTGGGGGAAAGGCTACGCGACAGAGGCGGCACAGGCGATGGTACAATTTGCTTTTGAAGAAAAGAAGCTGCATAAAGTATTTGCAAGATATTTTGCAACAAATCCTGCCTCAGGTAAGGTTATGGAGAAGATAGGGATGGTACGAGAAGGGGTATTGAAGGAGCATATCGTAAAGGATGGCAAGTATGAGGATTTAGTACACTATGGGATTATTAACAGCTTACAGCATAACTAAATAGAGAGTTTGGGAAGCATGACAGAGAAAAGAATAATAGACATAAGGTTATTTAAAGAATCGGCACTATTTAGTTATATTAGGAAAATATATTATTCTAATAAAATAGTTCCCCTATAAACGCATTTTTAACGTGTTGATAGGGGAATTCATTTTTTAATGACAATCCCAATTATAAAGGACATTGCTAAAGTCTTTGCGTTTAAGTTCGTCTTCTGTAATGAAGAAGTTGCCGACACCAACATCGCCCCACATAATATGGTCACCTATGCTATCAACTTGTAGTAATAAAATTGTAGAGTCAGTATAGTCGCCATAAGCACGAGGGTCCTCTTGTGTGAAGAATGGGTAGCCACCTATTTTATGACCTGTACCGCTAAATGTATCATAAAATTTGTCTTCTAATTCTTCATTTTCCTCTAATTGTTGTTGAATAGTTGCATAAATCTCATTGCTTCGAAAATCATCAATCATTAATGGCTCAAAGGCTGTATCAAAACTTAGAGCCATTTCTTTTTCAACAGGGAAATATAGCTCCTCGTCCTGTAATTGAACAAAGGAAAAATCCTGTATTAATTGTGATTCATCTTGAATGATTTGCTCATGAAAAATAACGCGAAAGCCAGCTTGATTTTTCCCATTATCAAAATCCATTCCTAATACATCATCATAGCCATCGATGTAAAACTGTAAAATTCCTTCAGTTGGAAAGTGGGGAAGATGCTTTGGCGCATCTGCAAAATTGATTTGTGCTAATAATTTCAATGGTTGCCCTTGTTCATTTTTAGGATATTCCATTGTTAAAGGGAAGTAAGGGTTACCTTCAAATTTGCTTTCAAATAGTGTCGTATTACGTTCAATTGTGTTAATCTGCACAACTGGTTGTACTGTTTCTTCAATGATAGCACGATATTGCTCGAATTCTTGAGGGAGCTGTAAAGTCGATTTATTTGTCATGCAATGGCCTCCTAAAATTTAAGTTAAATCAATTTTAGAACAAATGTTCTTTATGAGCAATGGGATAAATTGCTTAAATTTTATAGGAAATTCTAAAAGGCGTGAGACATCAATGTTCTTAAGTAGATTTCTCACGCTTTTTAATAGGAAATTTTTATTGCTTTAGTTTAAATTCTTTTTCAGTGCCATCTGCAAAACGCATTTCAAGCTCGAACCCTGTATAGTCTGTAGGTAATCCGAATACAGATAGTACATCAGATACAATGCTAGCATTGTCTGTTGTCGCATCGAATGTTAGTTTTTGTAATAATGGTTCTAGCTTTATATAAGCGTCGTTGCCTTTCAGTTTTTCACCATTTAGTTTATCTTCTATTTCAGCTTCGATTCCATCTGCATCATTTTCATAATCTACTTCATATTTTTCAGTTAAACCATAGGATACTTCCAATGAAAACTTTGTAAATGGGAGGTGAACGTTAGTAGCTGGATGACTTGCATTTGCTGCATGATCTGGATTGCTTGGGGTGGTGACAGGCACTTCTGTTACTTTGTTATTATTGCAAGCAGCTAATAAAAAAACAATGAACGGAATAATAATCCATTTAGCTGATTTTTTCATAATAAACTCCTCACTTTCTTCATGAACTTACTGTTATTCATTACCCAATTCATAAAAAAGTAATCACTGATATATTTTATACATGAAATTTAGCTGACTATCATAAACTACCGATAGCATAACTGATTGATAGGAGGAGCTACTATTCAAATCCATGTGGTGAGAGCTGGGGAAAGTTTATGGAGTATTGCGCAAGGCTATGGAACGACTGTTGATGTCATTGTGCAGGCGAATCAAATTCCAGAGCCAGATCAGCTTGTTGTAGGGCAAGCATTAGTTGTACCGATATATGGACATTTTTATACGGTGCGTGCAGGGGATAGTTTATGGTCGATTGCGCAAAGATTTCAAATGAATTATTTAACGCTAGCACAAATTAATGGGATTAATCCGTATCAAACATTGTCTGTAGGACTTCGTTTGTACATTCCACCTACAGTGAAAAGCAATGCGGAGGCCTTGGCATATATTGAGCCAAGAGGCGATACGGTGAGTGAGGATGTGGCGAATCAGGCGCGCGAGGCTAGCCCGTATTTAACTTATTTAGCCCTGTTTAGCTATGAAGCAAAGCGAGATGGTTCGTTGAAAGTTCCGCCATCTGGAGAATTGTCATCAATCGCGCGGCAAGCAGGTGCAGTTATGTCGCTCGTTGTGACGAATTTAGAGGAAGGTAATTTTAGCGGTGAGCTCGCACAAGATATTTTACAAAGTAGTGCGGTGCAGGAGCGCTTGTTAAACAATGTACTAGCAGAAGCGAATAGAGTTGGTAATGTGAGAGATATTCATTTTGATTTTGAAGCATTGCCTGCGAGCCAGCGCGAGGCCTATGTGCAGTTTTTAAGACGAGCGGGTGAAAAATTTCATCCGGCAGGCTATTTAGTATCGGCGGCACTTGCACCAAAGGCGAGTGATGAGGCGCAAGGAACGTGGCAAGTTGCGCATGATTATGGAGCGATTGGAGAAGTTGTAGATTTCGTTGTGCTAATGACGTATGAATGGGGCTATATAACAGGGCCTCCGATGGCAGTTTCCCCTATTAATGAGGTAGAGCGCGTGTTAAATTATGCGCTGACGAAAATGCCTGCGAGCAAAATTATGATGGGGCAAAACTTGTATGGCTATGATTGGCCTTTACCTTTCGTACAAGGACAAACGAGGGCGACGGCATTAAGCCCGCAAAGAGCGATTGAGTTAGCCAAACGTTATCATGCGGCAATTCAATATGATACGACTGCGCAAGCTCCTTACTTCTATTATGTTGATCAAGATGGACAGCAGCATGTTGTGTGGTTTGAGGATGCAAGGTCGATTCAGGCGAAGTTTGACTTAATGAAAAAATTGAATTTGAGAGGCATAGCATACTGGCGTTTAGGCTTGCCGTTCCCACAAAACTGGCTGTTACTGGCAGATAATTTTAATATTGTGAAAAGGTGATAAAGAGGCTGACTAGAAAGTAGGTTACTGCACTACTTTCCAGTCAGTTATTTTTTGGAATGTTAAGTCATGTAGAACAGTGCAAGCTTTCTAGAGGTTCGTAATCGTTGACTATAATTAACCTTTATTCAAAGAGATAATTTTACATTATTTCACATTTCAATAGAGATGTATGACAAAGTAACCTGCCAACGATATCTTGTAGTTCCGCACTGGTGAATAAGTAAAGATTGATTTTCAAAACATAGATATTTTGAATTGTTTCTTGCGGAAATAGTAGGATAATAGGCTCGTATATATAATAATAGAAGGAAAAATTATTATAAAGCGAGTGTTCAAACATTATGAATACTGTATACTAATAAAAACGTGGTCAAGCTGTTAAAACTTACGTTTACTACTAAATTAAAGGGGAGATTCTTGAAATGAGAGCTTTTAAACTAGTTGCTATTTTATTTTTAGTATTACAATTAGTTTTACCGATGTCTGTAAGTGCGCAAGAAGCAGAAGGTATTGATTATTTAGCATTAGGAGATTCGCTTGCAGCTGGTATTCAGGAGACAGGCGAGCTTGGGCTTAGCTATGCGGATTTTTTAGCATTTAGCATGGCGGAGGAATATAATTTAAGCTCATATAATAAGGGCTTTTCCTATCCAGGTTATACGACACTAGATGTATTAAACGATATTAAAAATAATGTTACGAAGCCAATTTACAATGTAGATGGACTACAAAGTGAATCCGTAGCAATACGTGAATCAATTGCGAATGCAGAAGTGATTACAATTAGCGCAGGCGCAAATGATATCTTAAAATCTTTTAATAAAGAAACGTTAGAATTTGACTTGAAGGGCGCTTTCGAAGGCGTTCAACAGATGGGGAAAAATTATGAAGCAATTTTAAAAGAAATTGCAACGATTAATCCAGATGCCGTTGTATTTATAATGGGTTACTATAATCCGTTTCCTTATTTAGATGAAGATCTACAAGTTCAGTTAGATGCACTTGTATCAGCAATTAATAAAATAATTCAAGATGCAGCTTATAATGGGATGGCACTTTTTGTAGAAACGGCTAGCTATATTGCAGAGGACTTTAAAACATATTTACCTAATCCACAAAATATTCATTTAAGTGAAGCTGGTTATAAATTAGTTGCCGATTTATTTTTAACAGAGCTTTATTATTATTTCTATGAAAATGCAGAGAGCTTTGAAGAAATTGAATTTTTGACGTTTACTGATACCGAAGGGCATTGGGCAGAGGAGTATATTTCTTTCATTGCCATGTCAGGTATCATGAGTGGTTACGAAGATGGCTCATTTAAGCCAGATCAAGCATTGAAGCGCGTTCATGTAGCAACGATTATGGGAAATGTCCTTGGAATTGAGGCGACACAAGCTGCACCATTTAAAGATATTTCTGGCTATGCGGAAGAAACGCAGCAAAAAATTGCCGCAGTATATGAAACGGGGATTATGAGAGGGAACGACAATTATTTAAAGCCTGAAGAAAAAGTAACACGTGCACAAATGGCGTTAATGATGTCGCGTTTATATGAGTATGTATTTGAAAAATCTTATGAGCCAAAGAAAATAGCACCATTTAAAGATATTCAATACTATGATGTGGAAACACAAAAAGCGATTACAATGCTATATGAGTTGGAAATTGACAAAGGTAAAGGTGAGGGCAAGTTTGCGCCTAAAAATGAAGTCACACGTGCAGAAGCAGCTCAAATAATTACGGATTTTGTTTTTTCGACATGGTTTGAATAGTTATCCTCTTCAATAAAAATACGAAAGCTGTATGAAAAGCCTTGCGGAAGCATGCTTTTCATACAGCTTTTTGTCATTCTTGCCACTTCAAGCCTTCAAAGAAGCGGTATACTTCTTCAAAAACAAGCTCACGTTCTTGGCCAAGCGTTAAAATATGGCCAGAGTTAATAAATGTTTTGACGGATTTAATACGAGATTTGACAGAGCTATAAATAAGGTCTGCGCTATCGCAATAATATTCATCATCTTGTAAGCCACGTAAAATATGGACAGGTGCTTGAATATTATCTAGCTTTGCACTTGTATCATTAATCATCCCTTGTAAATATTCAAGTGAGGGCATTTTTACTGCCTTTGCAATTGTTGAACGATTATCAGTTGCTTCGTCAAATGTACCTGATAATTTTTTATAATTAATTGTATAGTCGATGACACGGTTTTGGAGGCTTTCTGTATTTTTTGCGATAGCTGGTGCACTCATAGCAACGATTGCTTTTGTTGGACGTTCAGCACCAAGCTTTAATGAAAAAATACCACCAAGTGAAACGCCTGCTACAGCAATTTCCTCATAGCCTAGATTGCGCAATGTATCATAGCCCTCAATTACGCTATCCCACCACTCTTTAGGATTTGTTTGAATTAATGTCGATGGGTCACTACCATGACCTTTATATAAAGGTGCATGTACTGTGTAGCTGCGGTCTGATAAATAACGACCAAGACGTTTAACATCATTCGTATTTCCTGTGAAACCATGTAATAATAATACTGCGCGATTGCCTGCTTCAATTGTGAAAGGCTTCGGTGCAACAATTTTCATAGTAAAATCCCCTTTATAAAATATGACAGTTTTAAGAAAAATGTATTTTAGTTATTGTAATTATGTTTGTTTTTTGTTAAGCGATGTTATTAAAGCTTATTATAGTCACGAAAAAACATAAATACAATTTATTATTTCTATCATTTTGATTCCATTTGGTTATTGAAAGGAGTGATAAAATGGAAATTCAACAATTATATTATTTTAAAATAGTTGCAACATTACAGCATATGACACAAGCTGCAGAACAGTTGAGCATTTCGCAGCCGGCTTTAAGTAAATCGATTGCCAATATTGAGCGAGAATTAGGTGTACCGCTATTTGATCGACAAGGTCGCTCGATTTTTTTAAATCGCTATGGTGCATTATTTTTAGAAAGTGTAGATATTATTTTAGCGGAGCATAGTAAAGTGATGCAGGAATTTGCTGAAATTACGAAGCCAGGCTTTGGAGAAGTTTCCTTTGGCTTTATCCATACGCTTGGTATGGGTGTTGTGCCAGAATTAATGGCACATACTTCAGAAAAATATCCAAATATGCAATTTACATTAACGCAGTCAACATCCTTGCGTTTATTAAAGCTTTTGGAGGATGGCGATATCGATTTATGTTTATCGCAAAAAATCGAATCGAAGCTTTTAGATATTCATTGGGTAGAGTTGTGGACGGAGGAGCTTTTTGTCATTGTGCCAGAAAATCACCATTTAGCAGAACGAGATTATATAAAATTAATTGAGATTAAAGATGATCCATTTATTTCGATTAAACGAGGTAATTCACTACGTCAAATGGTGGATACATTATTTCAATCAGTCGGTGTGACAACGAATACAACTTTCTCTGCGGAGGAAATGCATACTGTAGCAGGCTTCGTTGGTTCAGGGCTCGGCGTGTCATTAATTCCAAATA
Source organism: Metasolibacillus meyeri (assembly GCF_003049505.1). GTDB lineage: Bacteria > Bacillota > Bacilli > Bacillales_A > Planococcaceae > Metasolibacillus > Metasolibacillus meyeri. The sequence goes on along the minus strand of NZ_PYWN01000087.1, from coordinate 1,137 downwards.
TTAAAGGATTAGATCAATTTAATGTTAAAAAAATACGCATCAGTGAACCACCTTGCTATCGAAAAATAGGTGTGTCATGGGTGAAAAATCGCTATATTTCACCAGCTGCAAATGATTTTAAAGATTTTTTAATTGAAACATTAATAAAAGAACAAAATAAATGAGGTGAACGATTTGTTGCACAAAATCCCTATTCAAGAACGACAATATTGGTCTGAGCAGCTAGAAATGGCTAAATGCGGTGAACGAAGTGCGATATATAAACTTGTAGAGCTATGTGAAAAAAATGCTTGGCATAGTGAGAAAATGTCTTGGTTAAAGCAAATAGATGATGAGGCAGAGGCGCAATATGCCTTGGCTAATTATTATTTTGTAGAAGGGGAGGAGCAAAAAGCGTTCAATTATTATGAAAAAGCGGCAATGCAAAATCATGCGGATGCGGCTAATAATTTAGCGGATATGTATTTGAATGGTGAAGGCGTAGAAGTGGATGAGCAGTTAGCATTTAATTGGTTTATGAAGGCGGCACAAGCAGGAGTAGTAGAGGCGATGTTTACATTAGGCATCATGTATGAGCAAGGTTTAGGCATAGAAGCAAATAAAGAAAAAGCACTGTACTCTTATATAAGCTCAGCAAGTGGCGGCTATGTAGAGGCACAGTATCAAGTGGGAATGATTTATTTAGAAGGCTTGCTAAGCCAACAACAAAATGTCGAAAAAGCGATTGAATTTTTTGAAATGGCTGCTACAGAGTATCATATCGATGCACTATTTAATTTAGGCTATATTTTTGCTGAGCCGCAGTATCAGATGCTGGATGGGGCAAAGGCCTTGCATTATTTTAAGCAAGCAGCCTTATTAGGCGATACAGAGGCAAAATGGCAGCTTGCTAAACATTATGAACAGGGACTAATTGTTGAACACAATGAACGAGAGGCACAAAAATGGCATCAAGCTGCAAAGCAAAATAATTAATTTGGATATTAAGTTATATTATGTGATTTTTATTATAGGTATATATACTTATTTTTCATCTTTGTTTAAAAAGGTATAATGTACTGAAAGTATTATAGGTATAAGATGTTTCACTACTGTCGCACGAATTAGTTCTGAATCTTCAGTTTTTATTTTTCTTGA
>NZ_PYWN01000086.1 GCF_003049505.1 Metasolibacillus meyeri | reverse complement strand
AGTCGCAAATAAACCTGAGAAAGTCGCAAATAAAATTGAGAAGTCGCAAATAAACCTGAGAAAGTCGCAAATAAATTGGGAGAGCCGCAAATAAACCTGAGAAATCGCAAATAAAACTGGAAAGTCGCAAATAAATCAAACAACAAAGAAAAATTTCATATCTCCTTCAAAATGCCCGATTAATATTATTGCAGAACAACACTTTATATCACGAATAATCGAAATTGTGTTGACTGAATGTTCATTCATAAATTACAATATGACTTATAAATGATTACACTTTATAATGGGGGAAAGCGTACAGAGGGGTTTACTTTTAATACAGCCGCTAAATCACAAGGCGGATGTCACAGGTTTTGTAGAGAATTCTACAGGAAGCGTATCAATTAACTGTTAGCTCGAAAAAACCTGAAAGCAATTATACCTCGACGTAATTGCTTAATATATGTATTCATGAGGGGGAGAAGCAATGAGCACATTATTAATTGTGAATTGGGTCGCGTTTATCGTAGTAGTGCTTTATGGGGGAGGACTATTTGCATATTTATTAAAAACGCGCTATGAATTCATTAAATTAGGGAAAAAAGAAGAATTTAATCAAAAAATGTCTGACCGAATTAGCGATATTATAGAAAAAGTATTCGGGCAGTCCAAGCTATTAAAAGATAAAAAAATGGGTATTGTGCACGTCCTCTTTTTCTACGGCTTTTTACTCGTTCAGCTTGGAGCGATTGATTTAATCTGGAAAGGTCTAAAGCCTGAGTCACATTTACCGTTTGGTCCGCTTTATCCATTCTTTACATTCTTCCAAGAAATCGTGGCATTAACGATTTTAGTAGCGGTTGTGACAGCATTTTATCGCCGCTATGTGGAGAAGCTTGTCCGCTTAAAGCGTGGCTTTAAAAATGGCCTTGTTTTAATTTTCATTGGTGGATTAATGGTTTCGACGCTTATCGCCAATGGAATGGGCTTAATTTGGCACGAGCATGGCTTAACAGGTGCCGAGCCAGTAGCGTCAGGCATCGCCTTTATTTTTGGCTTCTTATCACCAAAAATTGCAGCTGCAATTTTCTATGTAGCATGGTGGGTGCATTTATTAATTTTATTAACATTCTTAGTATATGTACCACAATCAAAACATTTCCACTTAATTACGAGTATTTTTAACGTTTTCTTAAACCGCCAAGAGCGCATGGGGACACTTCGTCCAATCGACTTCTCAGCACTTGAAGAGGCTGAAGATGAGGAAGACATGCCGGTGCTTGGGGTAGGGAAAATTCAAGACTTTACACAAAAGCAATTAATTGACCTATATGCCTGTGTAGAATGTGGTCGTTGTACGAATATGTGTCCAGCAACAGGTACAGGCAAAATGCTGTCACCGATGGACTTAATCGTCAAATTACGTGACCATTTAACATTTACAGGTGCGGTTGTCACAAAGCAAAAGCCGTGGGTTCCGTATCAAATGTTTAAAAACACACAAGGCAACCAATTAGCGATGGCTGCTGGTGCAGAAGGCGCAGTGATTGACGATATTTACAGCCCTTCATTAATCGGTGATGTCATTACAGAGGAAGAAATTTGGGCTTGTACTACTTGCCGTAACTGTGAAGATCAATGTCCAGTAATGAACGAGCATGTTGATAAAATTATCGATTTACGCCGTTATTTAACGATGACAGAAGGTAAAGTAAATCCAGATGCACAGCGCGCGATGACAAACATCGAGCGTCAAGGAAATCCGTGGGGCTTAAACCGTAAAGAAAAAGAAAACTGGCGCGAGCTTGACTCATCTATTTCAATTCCAACTGTGAAAGAATTGAAAAAATCGGGTGAGGAAATGGAATACTTATTCTGGGTAGGCTCAATGGGTTCATTCGACAACCGTTCACAAAAAATCGCGTTAGCATTTGCACGTTTAATGAACGAGGCAGGCGTAAAATTTGCGATTTTAGGAAATAAAGAGAAAAACTCAGGTGATACACCACGCCGCTTAGGAAATGAGTTTTTATTCCAAGAGTTAGCGACAGCCAATATTGATGAGTTCGAGAAAAACAATGTGCAGAAAATCGTCACAATTGATCCGCACGCATACAATATCTTTAAAAATGAATATAAAGATTTCGGCTGGAACGGTGAAGTATTACACCATACTGAGCTGCTATATGATTTAATTCAACAAGGTCGCTTAATCATGAATCATCGCGTTGAGGAAACAATCGTCTTCCACGATTCTTGTTACTTAGGTCGATACAATGATGTATATGATCCACCGCGTGAAATTTTAAAAGGTATCGCAGGCGTGAAGCTTGTTGAGATGGAGCGTAACCGCGAAACAGGTATGTGCTGTGGTGCTGGTGGTGGTCTAATGTGGATGGAGGAACATGTCGGCAATCGTATTAACGTTGCACGTACAGAGCAAGCATTAGCAACAGAGGCATCGGTTATTTCATCAGGCTGTCCTTACTGCTTAACGATGTTATCAGACGGTACGAAGGCGAAGGAAGTTGAAGAAACAGTCGGCACATTCGACATCGCAGAAATTTTAGAGCGCGCTGTTTTCGGTGACAAAGTAGTAGAAGTGCCTGAGGAAGAAGTTATTGAAGAACTAGCTGTTGAAGAAACAGTAGAAGTTGCCAAGGAAGTAACTACAGAGCAAACTGAGGTTATTGAGGAACTAGCAACAGAACAAGTAGATGTAGTTGCTGAGGAAATTGAAGAAACAGTTTCTAAAGCAGAAGTAACAATAGAGCAGGTTATTGAACAAGCTGAGGCTGTCGAACCAACTACAGAACAAGCAACAGCCTCTGAACAAGTAGTCGCAACAGAGGATGTAGCTGCTGAACAACCATCATCAGAAAAGAAAGAATAAGAAATGCAATAAAGGGGCTGTACGAAAGGGTAATATCTTTTGTACAGCCCTGTTCTTGTCAAAACGGATTAAAAATCGGACATCGGTGAATGAAAGTATTTAACGAATAAAATCCACACTTTAATAGGCGAATCATTCCTTTTAACCTAGAAATCTAATTTCAAAAAACATAAACAATAATTGAAAATTCATGTCCTTTCTAGTAAACTTTGAACTAATAGTACAAAGTTATTTCCACTCAGCTACTTGCTGAATGAAAATAAAGACTCTAGTGGGTGTCACAGATTTTAAAGAGGGAGATTTACGTGATGCAGGGTAGGTCGTGGAGTTTTAGGCTGGCTTCTAAGAAGAGCAAACTCTAAAAAATCTGAACGTAACTACGCTAGAGTACAATTGATATTTTTTTAAATAGTAACTGAGCGAGCGTTCAGTCGAAACTAAACAAGGGGTGTTTATTTTGAATAGAACAGTTATTTTGGATGGTGCACGTACAGCGTTTGGTAAATTTGGAGGAGGCCTAGCAAGCTTGCAGGCGAGCGATTTAGGTGGGGTTGCAATCAAAGCAGCGTTAGAAAGAGCAAGCATCGAGCCAGAAAAGGTTGGAGAAGTCATTATGGGAACGGTGTTGCAAGCAGGGCAAGGGCAAATCCCTTCACGACAAGCTGCCACGAAGGCTGGTGTTCCTTGGCATGTCAAAACGGAAACAATTAATAAAGTATGTGCATCAGGTATGCGCAGTGTGACCTTGGCAGATCAGCTGATTCGCTTAGGGGACGAAGAGGTAATTGTCGCAGGTGGTATGGAGTCAATGTCGAATGCACCGTATTATTTACCTAAAGGGCGTTTTGGCTTACGTATGGGCGATGGTCAGCTTGTTGATGGAATGATTTTTGATGGATTATCTTGTGCATTTGATCCGCAGCGTGTACATATGGGGACATACGGCAATCAAACAGCAGAAAGCTTTGATTTGACACGTCAACAGCAAGATGAATGGGCAGTACGTAGCCATCAGTTAGCATTACAGGCTATTGAAGAAGGCAAACTAGCAGAGGAAATTATAGCTGTTGATATTCCACAGCGCAAAGGCGAACCAGTCGTGATGAACAAGGATGAAGCACCGCGAGTGGGCACAACTTTGGAAGCGCTCTCAGCGTTGAGGTCTGCGTTTAGTAAAGATGGCACAATTACGGCAGGTAATGCACCTGGAGTAAATGATGGTGCATGTGCGCTTGTTTGTATGAGCGAAGAACGCGCACAGCGTGAAAATCGCAAGCCGCTTGCAACGATTATCGGGCATGCGGAAGTGGGAGTAGAGCCGCAAAATTTCCCGCAAACACCGGGTCTTGTTATTCAAAAGCTACTTGATAAAACAGGCAAAACATTAGCAGATATTGATTTGTTTGAAATTAACGAAGCGTTTGCGGCAGTTGCTTTAGTGAGCAATAAAATCGCGGGGCTTGATGAAAGCAAAGTGAATGTAAATGGTGGAGCAGTAGCGCTAGGTCATCCAATCGGCGCGAGCGGTGCACGTATTATTTTAACGTTAGCTTATGAACTACGTCGTCGCGGTGGCGGTATTGGTATCGCAGCTATTTGTTCAGGTGGCGGTCAAGGGGATGCAATTATGATTGAAGTGGAGGCAGAGTAATGATTCAAAAAGTAATGGTAATTGGTGCAGGGCAAATGGGTTCAGGTATTGCACAAGTTTGTGCACAGGCAGGCTATGCAGTTGTATTAAATGATATGAAGCAAGAGTTTTTTGAGCGTGGCTTAGGGGTTATTACAAAAAATTTAACACGTGATGTAGAAAAAGGACGTAAAACAGAGGAAGAGAAGCAAGCTGTTTTAGAGCGTATTACGATGTCGCTTGATTTACAAGATGCAAGTGATGTAGACATTGTTATTGAGGCAGCAGTAGAAAATATGGAAATTAAACAATCCATTTTTAAACAGCTTGATGCGATTGCACCAAAGCATGCCATTTTAGCAACAAACACGTCGAGCTTACCGATAACAGAAATCGCAGCCGTTACAACACGACCAGAGCAAGTCATTGGTATGCACTTTATGAATCCAGTACCTGTTATGAAGCTTGTCGAAATTATTCGTGGACTTGCGACAACGGATGAAGTATATAAAGCGGTAGAAGATATGACGGTCAAGTTAGCAAAAACACCTGTTGAAGTAAATGACTTCCCAGGATTTATTTCGAATCGTATTTTAATGCCGATGATTAATGAAGCAATTTATGCACTTTATGAAGGTGTTGCGACAAAAGAAGCGATTGATGATGTCATGAAGATGGGGATGAACCATCCGATGGGACCATTAACATTAGCAGATTTTATCGGCTTAGATACATGCTTATACATTATGGAAATATTACATGAAGGCTTCGGTGATAGTAAGTATCGCCCTTGCCCATTGTTACGTAAATACGTAGCAGCAGGCTGGTTAGGCAAAAAATCAGGGCGCGGTTTTTACGTATACAACTAGGAGGACTACACAATGGAATTACGTTTTACAGAAGAACAGCAAATGATGCGCAACATGGTAAAAGATTTTGCAGAAAGCGAAATTGCACCATTTGTTGAACGTATGGAGGCAGGCGAGTTTCCACGCGAAATTTTAAAAAAGATGGGCGAGCTAGGCTTAATGGGTATTACAGCACCTGAACAGTATGGCGGCTCAGAGATGGATTTTACATCATATATTTTAGCGATTAATGAATTATCTAAAGTGAGTGCAGTGGTTGGCGTTATTTTATCTGTTCACACATCTGTTGGGACGAATCCAATTCTTTATTTTGGCAACGATGCACAAAAGGAAAAATACGTATCGAAGCTAGCAACAGGTGAATATTTAGGGGCGTTTTGTTTAACGGAGCCAGGAGCAGGAAGCGATGCAGGCTCATTGAAATCACGTGCTGTTAAAGACGGCGGCCATTATGTCATTAATGGTTCAAAAGTATTCATTACAAATGGTGGAGAAGCGGACGTTTATATTGTGTTTGCGAATACAAACCCAGAGTTAGGTTCACGTGGCATTTCAGCGTTTATCGTAGAAAAAGATACACCGGGTTTAATTATTGGAAAAGATGAGCATAAAATGGGCTTGCATGGCTCGCGCACAGTACAGTTAACATTTGAGAATATGCTTGTACCAGTAGAAAATTTGTTAGGCAGTGAAGGGGAAGGCTTTAAAATTGCGATGGCCAACTTAGATGTAGGACGCATTGGTATTGCAGCACAATCATTAGGTATTGCGGAAGCAGCTTTAGAGGCAGCAACAGCTTATGCAAAAGAGCGTGTACAGTTTGGCAAGCCGATTGCAGCACAACAAGGAGTTGGCTTTAAGCTAGCCGATATGGCAACAGCAGTAGAGGCGGCGAAACTACTTGTTTATCGTGCAGCAGATTTACGTTCAAAAGGTTTACCATGTGGGAAGGAAGCTTCGATGGCAAAGCTATTTGCTTCTAAAACAGCAGTGCAAGTAGCGATTGATGCGGTGCAAGTATTTGGTGGTTATGGCTATACCGAGGATTACCCAGTGGAGCGCTATTTCCGCGATGCAAAAGTAACGGAAATTTATGAAGGTACAAGTGAGATTCAGCGTATTGTAATCGGAAAAAATCTACTAAAGTAAAAGGGGATTAACGAAATGAACTTTCAACTATCAGAAGAGCATGAACAATTGCGTGAAATGATTCGTGATTTTGCGATAAATGAAGTGGCACCAACAGCAGCAGAGCGCGATGAGAATGAAGAATTTAGTCGCGAAATTTTCGATAAAATGGCGGAGCTAGGTTTAACAGGTATTCCATGGCCAGAAGAATATGGTGGCGCGGGCTTTGACTATCTTGCTTATTGTATCGCAGTAGAGGAGCTTTCTCGCGTATGTGCATCAACAGGGGTAACATTATCAGCACATACATCACTAGCAGGATGGCCAATTTATAAATTTGGCTCAGAGGAGCAAAAGCAAAAATATCTTCGTCCGATGGCAGAAGGAAAGAAAATCGGAGCATATGGCTTAACAGAGCCAGGCTCAGGTTCTGATGCAGGCGGTATGAAAACATACGCAAAATTAGATGGTGATGACTATGTTTTAAATGGCTCGAAAATTTTTATTACAAACGGTGGTGTGGCGGATATTTATGTCGTGTTTGCTGTAACTGATCCTGAGTCCAAGCACGGGACAACAGCATTTATCGTAGAGGCAGATATGCCAGGCTTCTCTGTAGGCAAGAAAGAGAAAAAGCTAGGTATTCGTTCATCTCCAACGACAGAGATTATTTTTGAAAACTGTCGTGTACCGAAGGAAAATATTTTAGGGGAATTAGGTCATGGCTTTGTCATTGCGATGAAAACATTAGATGGTGGACGTAATGGTATTGCGGCACAGGCGGTTGGTATCGCACAAGGTGCATTAGACGCGGCAGTAGACTATGCAAAGGAGCGTGTGCAATTCGGTAAGCCGATTGCAGCAAACCAAGGCGTGTCATTTAAGCTAGCTGATATGGCAACGGCAGTAGAAGCATCACGCTTACTGACATACCAAGCAGCATGGCTAGAATCGAACGATTTACCATACGGCCAAGCGTCAGCGATGGCAAAATTAATGGCAGGCGATACAGCGATGAGTGTGACAACAGAGGCAGTGCAAGTATTTGGTGGTTATGGCTATACAAAAGATTATCCTGTAGAACGCTTTATGCGTGATGCAAAAATTACGCAAATTTACGAAGGTACACAAGAGATTCAACGCCTTGTAATTTCTCGTAATTTAACGAAGTAATCTATGGCAAAAAATAAAGAAAGACTGCAAGTTGAAACATCGGTAAAGGATGCACAACTCATTGAATTTCGTCGTCAGCAAATTATTAATGCGGCAATTGTGCTATTTAAAGAAAAAGGTTTTCATCGAGCTACTACGCGTGAAATAGCCAAAGTAGCAGGCTTTAGCATTGGCACATTGTATGAATATGTGCGAACAAAGGAAGATGTGCTGTACTTGCTATGTGATAGCATTTACAACGAAGTAAGGCAGCGTCTTGATAGCTTTCCGCAATATTCAGGTACTGTCGATGAGCTAAAAGAAGCAATTAAGCAATACTTTTTATTAATTGATAGCATGACAGATGCGTTTACAATTATGTATCAGGAATCAAAGTCATTATCGCAAGAGGCACTACATTACGTGTTGAATAAAGAGTTAGAAATGGTTGCTCTCTTTCAAAATATATTAAAAAATTGCTCAGAGTTAGGCGTTTTGAAACTTTCGGAGCAGGAGCTATTTTTGGCAGCGAACCATATCGTTATTCAAGGACAAAGCTGGGCGTTTCGCAGATGGGCGCTACATAGGCACTGTACAATAGGCGAGTTTATTGAATACCAAACGAATACTTTTCTGTGTGGTATTATGCGTCAAGAGTAAGGAGAAATGAGCGCAAATTGCATAACGCTACGTATGCAATTTGCGTTTTTTGCATAACAGGCACAAGCAAGCGAAGGGGGAAAAAGTGATGGGGAAAGTAGAAGTGTATCGTCCAACGAATTATGTACGATTTGTAACGGCATCGAGCCTATTTGATGGTCATGATGCATCGATTAACATTATGCGTCGTATTTTACAATCAAGCGGAGTAGAGGTCATCCATTTAGGGCATAATCGCTCTGTTGAAGAGGTTGTTAATGCAGCGATTCAGGAAGATGTGCAAGGGATTGCTATTTCGAGTTATCAAGGCGGACATATGGAATATTTCAAATATATGTACGACCTTTTGCGCGAAAATGGCGCACCGCATATTAAAATTTATGGTGGTGGTGGCGGTGTAATTTTACCGCGTGAAATTAAAGAATTGCATGACTATGGCATCGCATGTATTTTCTCGCCAGAGGATGGGCGTGTACTCGGTTTACAAGGGATGATTAATCAGCAAATTGAAGGCACAGATTTTTCAACGCTACAAGGTGATTATTTAGAGAAACTTGAGCAACTTTCAACAGATACACCAGAAATTTTGGCGAATTTAATTACAGCTGCGGAAATCGGTGGTGATGGTGTTCAATCTTTACTAGAAGAAGCGCGAGCAAAATCTAAGCATACACCAGTGCTCGGTATTACAGGAACTGGTGGCGCGGGGAAATCTTCACTTACAGACGAACTGATTCGTCGTTTCTTACAGGAGTTTCCTGAAAAGAGAATCGCTATTATTTCAGTTGATCCGACGAAACAAAAAACGGGTGGTGCGTTGCTTGGTGACCGTATTCGTATGAATGCGATTTTCAACAATCGCGTTTATATGCGTAGTTTAGCAACACGTAACTCACATACTGAGCTTTCTGCGTCAATTGGTGATGTGCTTGATGTTGTAAAAGTAGCCGGTTACGATTTAATCATTGTTGAAACGAGCGGTATCGGTCAAGGGGATGCGGAAATTACAAAGCATACTGATTTTTCAATGTATGTTATGACAAGCGAATTCGGTGCACCAACACAGCTTGAAAAAATCGATATGATTGATTATGCAGATATTATCGCAATTAATAAATTTGAGCGTAAAGGCTCTGAAGATGCACTACGCCAAGTACAAAAGCAATATCAGCGCTCACGCGAATTATGGACAGCGAATTTAGATGATATGCCTGTTTATGGCACAATTGCCAGTCAGTTTAACGATAAAGGTACAAACTCTTTATTCGCAGCACTCGTTAAAACGATTAACGATAAATTCGAACTGAGTTGGGAAACATCGTATGAGCAATCGATTAAAACGCAAAAGCAAGATGTTATTATTCCAAATGAGCGTCGCTATTACTTACGTGAAATTACAGATACGGTGCGTGGCTATCATAAAAAAGCGCAGCAACAAGTTGATTTTGCACGCAAATTATATCAGCTAGAAGGGACTAAGCAGCAGCTCGCTGCATCAGAAGAGGCGTTAATTGCATCAATTGATACATTAATTGAAAGTGTCAAAAATGAATTATCTGCTGAATCAAAGCGAATTTTAGCAAATTGGGCTGCGTTAAAAGAAGCATATGCAGGTGAAGAGCTTGTAACGAAAGTGCGCGATAAGGAAATTCGTACAATTTTACGCACAACATCATTATCGGGTCTAAAAATTCCCAAAGTAGCATTGCCGAGATTTGCTGATTATGGTGAAATTTTGCGTTGGGTTTATGCGGAAAATGTACCGGGAGAATTCCCATATACAGCTGGAGTATTCCCATTCAAGCGAGAAGGGGAAGATCCGAAGCGTCAATTTGCTGGTGAGGGGACGCCAGAGCGCACGAATAAACGCTTCCATTATTTATCAAAAGACGATGATGCAAAGCGTCTTTCTACGGCATTTGACTCCGTGACATTATACGGAGAAGACCCACATGTTCGACCAGATATTTACGGTAAGGTTGGAGAATCAGGTGTAAGTATTTGTACATTGGATGACATGAAAAAGCTATATGCAGGTTTTGATTTATGTGCACCTTCAACATCTGTGTCGATGACAATTAATGGACCAGCGCCGATTATTTTAGCGATGTTCATGAATACGGCGATTGATCAGCAGATAAAGCTACGTGAAGAGGAGCTAGGGGGCGTCTTAAGCGTAGAGGAATTTGCAGAAGTGCGCGCAAAAACGCTTCAAGTAGTGCGTGGTACCGTACAGGCGGATATTTTGAAAGAAGATCAAGGGCAAAATACATGTATTTTCTCGACGGAATTTGCGCTTCGGATGATGGGTGATATTCAGCAGTATTTCATCGACCATAAAGTACGAAATTACTATTCTGTATCGATTTCGGGCTATCATATTGCGGAGGCTGGTGCCAATCCAATTTCACAGCTTGCCTTCACGCTAGCAAATGGTTTCACATATGTTGAGTATTATTTAAGCCGTGGCATGCATATTGATGATTTCGCACCGAATTTAAGCTTCTTCTTCTCAAATGGTTTAGACCCTGAGTATACGGTAATTGGGCGTGTAGCACGTCGTATTTGGGCTGTTGTCATGCGTGATAAATATGGTGCGAATGAGCGCTCACAAAAGTTAAAATACCATGTTCAAACATCTGGACGTAGCTTGCATGCACAGGAAATCGATTTTAATGATATTCGTACAACATTACAGGCTTTAATGGCGTTGCAGGATAATTGTAACTCATTGCACACAAATGCTTATGACGAAGCAATTACAACGCCAACAGAGGAGTCTGTACGTCGCGCGATGGCGATTCAAATGATTATTACGAAGGAGCACGGCTTGTCGAAAAACGAAAATCCGCTACAAGGTGCCTTTATTATTGAGGAATTGACAGATTTAGTAGAGCAAGCTGTGATGGAGGAATTTGATCGCATGAATGACCGCGGTGGTGTGCTTGGTGCAATGGAAACGCAATACCAGCGTGGCAAAATTCAAGAAGAGTCGATGTACTATGAGCATTTGAAGCACTCTGGAGAACTGCCGATTATTGGTGTCAACACATACTTAAATCCGAACCCACCATCAGCAGAGGAAATTGACAGCATGGAAATTGCACGTGCAACAAAGGAAGAAAAGGATTTACAAATTGCCAATTTGCAAGCGTTCCAAACACGTCACACAGCACAAGCAGATGAAGCAATCAAACGTTTAAAGCAAGCTGCTGTAACAGGTGGCAATATTTTTGCGGAGTTAATGGACACTGTACAAGTAGCGAGCTTAGGTCAAATTACAAAAGCGCTATACGAAGTAGGTGGACAATACCGACGCAATATGTAATCACATACAAATGATGAATGGCTGCTCGGAAAGGATTTTTGTTTTCCGAGCAGCTTCTTGTCTGGAAGATGAAAAAGTTTTTTTAAATATAAGCGAAATAATATATCCTAAAGCCAATTTGCAGTATACTTACACCAAGTCATAATTGATACCAAAAGGTGAGGTGGCAAAATGAAAAGCTTTCTAACATTTATGGTGATTATAACGGGCTTATTTGCCACTTTTATGTTGTATAATAAACAAATGGCTTCGATTCCGTTACTGCTTTTATCAGCATTTTTCTTTTACATAGGTGGTAAAGAAGTAGCAAAAATAAAAAACAAGAAATGATGCTAGCATAGTAGTGCCATGTTTGTATATAATGGTTATCATGATTTAATTTTAAGGATTATTTCCTAATAAGCTAACTAAACGTGAAAAGAAAGGACGTGCACGATTTTGAACCTTCGTGAAATGACAAAAGAACAAATAGCGGAAGAATCACTAATCGACTTAGCATACACAATTTTAGAAGACAGAAAGTCACCGCTTTTATTCGCTGATTTATTAAAAGCAATTCAAGCATTAAATGGCTTGTCTGATGAAGAATTACAACCTCGTTTACTTCAATTTTATACAGATATGAACATAGACGGACGTTTTTTATTGAACCATGAAAACGGATGGGGATTACGAATTTGGTATAAAATCGAAACAATCGAAGAAGAAACTGCACCAACAGTTAAGGTACGTAAGAAGAAATCTAAGCTTGTTGAAGATGAAGAGGAAGAATTAGAAGACCTTGAAGAAGAAGATTTAGGCTTTGAAGAGGACTTTGACGAGTTCGTAGAAGATGAAGAGGAAATTGAAGAAGAACTAATTGACTTTGATGAAGAAGAAATCGAAGACATTGACGAAGAAATTGATGAGGATTTAATTGAGGAAGATGATGAATTCCTTATCGATGAGGAAGAAGAGCTAGAAGAAGAGGAAGAAATCGAAGAGTAATATCGCTTTTGGTATAAATTAAAACTTGTTAATACATGATAAATTAAGTTGTCATAAGCAAAAACTCTTGACTTCTTTTACGCTTCCGTATAATCTTTTAATTGGGCTCCTTAAAAAAGGAGATTGACCGAATAAGCAACACGCTCCCCCTGCAAAATAAATGCAGGAGGAGCGTTTTTTGTTGTTAATCTTGATTCAGTTAAGAAACTCCCTTCTTTACAGGAGGGAGTTGAATGCTTAATTTGCCTTTGCAGTGGGAATAGAAAAACTCGCTGTTAGAAAGGAGCTCAGTCTAAGAGCACCATATCTTTATGGTAATGATTGAGTGACCAACGATATGTTGGTTCAGAGCTCTAGGTGGATGTTATAGATTTTCATTGCAAATTTAGAAAATCTGGACGCAATTACGCCTTGCTTTAATTGATTTTAGATAATATACCCATAAAAGCTTGATTGCCTAAAACTAATCAAGTTTTTCATATTTTGAAGGAGGAATACAAGATGACAAAGTATATTTTCGTAACAGGTGGCGTTGTATCTTCATTAGGTAAGGGGATTGTAGCTGCATCATTAGGTCGCATATTAAAAAACCGTGGATTAGAAGTAACGATTCAAAAATTCGATCCTTATTTAAATATTGACCCAGGCACGATGAGCCCATATCAACATGGTGAAGTTTTTGTTACAGATGATGGTGCTGAGGCAGACTTAGATTTAGGGCATTATGAGCGTTTTATCGATATTAATTTAGGTAAACACTCTACAGTCACTTCAGGTAAAGTGTATCAATCTGTGTTAAATAAAGAGCGTCGTGGCGATTATAATGGTGGAACAGTTCAAGTAATTCCTCATGTAACAAATGAAATTAAAGACCGCATTCAACGCGCGGGTCGTGAAACGTCTGCGGATGTTGTCATTACGGAAATTGGCGGTACTGTAGGTGATTTCGAATCGCTGTCGTTTTTAGAAGCAATTCGTCAAATGCGTCGTGATTTAGGTCATGAAAATGTGATGTACATTCATTGTACATTGATGCCTTATATTAAAGCTGCTGGTGAAATGAAAACAAAGCCAACGCAACACTCTGTAAAAGAATTGCGCTCATTAGGAATTCAACCAAACATTATCGTATTGCGTACAGAGCAGCCAGTACCATCAGAAATGAAAGACAAAATTGCGCTATTCTGTGATGTTCGCGCAACAGACATTATTGAATCTCGTGATGCAGAGCATTTATATGAAGTACCATTAAACTTACTTGCACAAGACTTTGATCAAATCGTATTAGACCATTTTGGAATTAAAGCACCAAAAGCAAATATGGAAGATTGGAAAGAGCTTGTTCATAAAGTGAAAAACTTAGAAAACAAAACACGTATTGCTTTAGTAGGGAAGTATGTAGAGCTACAAGATGCTTATATTTCTGTTGTCGAGGCATTAAAGCATGCAGGTTATGTATATGATTCAGATATTGAAATTGATTGGATTAATGCTGAGAATGTAACAGCTGACAATGTGACGGAGCTATTAAGTCAAGCTGATGGCATTTTAGTACCAGGAGGCTTCGGGGATCGCGGAGTTGAAGGAAAAGTAGAGGCAATTCGCTATGCGCGTGAAAATGATGTACCGTTCTTAGGTATATGCTTAGGTATGCAACTTGCGACAATTGAGTTCGCACGCAATGTTCTGAACTTAGAAGGTGCACATTCTACAGAATTAGATAAAGACACAAAATACCCAATTATCGACTTCTTACCAGACCAGTCAGAAGACACAGATTTAGGTGGTACTTTACGTTTAGGGCTATACCCATGTAAACTAAAAGAAGGCTCCGTAGCACGTAGCGCATACAATGGTGAAGAATTAGTATACGAACGTCATCGCCATCGTTATGAATACAATAATGAGTTCCGTGAGGCAATGGAAGCAGCAGGCTTAGTATTCTCAGGTGTTTCACCTGATAACAAGCTAGTGGAAATTATCGAGCTACCAGAAAAGAAATTCTTTGTAGCTGCACAATTCCACCCAGAATTAATTTCTCGTCCACAACGTCCACAACCACTATTCCGTGAATTTGTTGGTGCGGCATTTAATAAATAAAATAAAGAGAGGCTTGTCCGAAAAGGTATTATTAACTTTTTCAGACAAGCCTTGTTTTTTATTTGGATGGGCGATTTTCCATGTTCACTGGGCGAAAAACACGTTTCGCTGGGCGAATTTCGTCATAGGTTGGGCGAATCATTACTTTTGACTTACTGGTATCAGTGAAACCTCAACCAAAAGGTGATTGTATTCCATCCTCTTCATCCTCATCCGCTGTAAGCATTTCATCATAGCTTAGTTTAATTGCCTCATAAACAAAAAGCGCGGCTAATAAAGATGGCATGACAGTACGTTCTCCAAGTTTTGTGGGATGTGGCAAAATAGCTCCACGTAAATTGAGCGATATATACGTATAGGCTAGCTCACTCAACTGATTGTCATGATTTGCGAGCTCACAAGCAATCGCTGCAAAAGGAATAAATGCGTCATATAGCTGCTGTGCTAGTACAAGCGCCTCTGCATCATTAGCATGACGAGTAAAAATACATACACGGTCCGTTTCAGTAATGACAGCATCAGCTGTCCACAAGGCAACTTTCGCCATCGGCTCTGCTGAAAACATTGCATTTTGCGCTACTCCTTGCATTTCATCGAAGCATGCAAAATAGACAGTACCTTGTCCGATAGCGGCTTGAGCTAATAAACGAGCTGTTTCTTCAATTGCATCATCTTCATTTTGTTGAATCTTTTGCAATACACCAATTAATTGTGTTGTTAATATTTTTGACATAATTACACCTCATTGATATAAAATATAATACAATATAGATATATTTGTTATAATAATAAAAAACATAGATTAGGGGAATAACATGATATCGACAATTTCAAAAAACATTAAATATTACAGAAAAAAGATGGGCTATACACAAGCCGAATTAGCAAAAGGAATATGTACACAAGCAATGATTAGTAACTTTGAAAAAGGAGGTAGCTCACCATCAAGTGTTGTTATGCATCAAATCGCTGAAAAATTGGGCGTGCCAATCGAAAATTTCTTTCATGGTGAACATTCTACACCAGTTCAACAAAATACAGAAGTTGAAAAGCTTGTGCGAAAACTAATACATCAACGAGACTATGAATCGGTATCGTATATCATTATGAATGAATTAAATAAAAAAAATACTCACTCACCGAGAGAGCAGAAGTTTTTAAAGTTGAATGAAGGTATTTGTATATATTTTTTAGAAAGAGATAGCATTAAATCCACTCAAATTTTAAAATCTCTTTTACCTCCACAGGATAAAGTGGAGGAGGCTTTAGATATCGAAATTATAAGTAGCTTAGCCATTATTTATTTTGAAATGAAAGATTATGATACTTCACTGTATTATTACGAGCTTTGTACAAAAAACTTTGAACAAAATAAGATAGATGCTCGCTTAAAAATAAAGATTTTATATGGCAAATCAAGGACGCTAACATATAAAGAAGAATTTAAAGATGCGCTGCTTTGCTGTAAACAAGCGATTAAAATTTGTTTAGAAAATGAAACATTGTATTTTTTAGGTGAACTATTATTCCAAGCGGCTCGCTTATCAATCCTTGAAAAAGCATCTACTGAGGCAGAAATTTATATTAGACAAGCGACAAGCCTGTTTGAGCTTCAAGGTGAAATAGATTTCCTTAGAATTGTAGAGCAATTAAAAGAAGAGTTACAATAAAACCTATAAAAAATGTTATGGTTTTTAAAAAAATATTGATTTATTGCTCGAGATGTAATAAATTACTAATAAAAGGGGGTGCAATAATGAAAAAGTTGTTCGCTAATTTATTTGTATGTTTTGCCATTTTAGTATCTGCTAGCGGCTATCAAGTGCAAGCAGAGACAGCAACTAATGTAGTATTATCGAATGGAGAATTCCAAACTTTCTCGAAAGAACTTCCTGATTTACCAAGTAGACCTTAAAAGAATATGTACCGATTAATATGCTACTGGTTACTCACCAATCTTTATTCAGTAATTGCTTTTACCTAACGATGACAGCTGCTACTTAAGGCAACGCCAAGGTTTTTGCTGAGTAAAAAGCCATTGAATATAAATATAACTTTTTTTTATAAATATATTAATAATTCGTGGGGTGAAGTAAGCATTGTAATAAAGTAGCCAGTAGCATCCAGCATAAGCTTCGTCTCTTTTGTTAGGCGGAGTTTTTTATCTTGGTTCAGTATAAAACTTTTAGTAGGGATGGATGTCTTATGTTCACTTTGAGCATTGTGTGTACAAACATTAGCTGAACCAAGATAATTTCCAAAGAATATCACAGATTCTGAAGAACACTGGGTGCAATTACCTCTAAGTGTAATTGATTTACATAAAGTGAACCTTCAATCAGTGGGGGTTTTCCTCATCCCCCACTGATTGGTGA
>NZ_PYWN01000085.1 GCF_003049505.1 Metasolibacillus meyeri | reverse complement strand
CTTATATATAGGTACACTTATATAAATAATGAATAATTTATCCTATAGAAGGATGGTGACAAAATTGCTACTAAAAAGGAATAAATTAAAAAGAGCAGCACCAGCGAAATTTTTTGCTAAACGTAAGAAAGAAAAACAAGAAAAAGAGCCAGTCAACATAAAGAAAAAAGCAAGATTTTATCAGCTTATTCGCGGGCGTGTACTACTTATTTTCTCGTTATTATTAGCCATTATTTTTGCTATGCAATTGCTATCGTACACTAATATTACTAAATTACAAACAAGCTTGCGAGATTTTGCTGATGAAAATTTGCAACATCAAATTCAAATCAACAGTTTAGCTAGCGATATTGCGAAGCTATCCAGCCATGAGCAGACGTACTTAATCACAGGAAAAGAAGAGATTTTACAAGATTACGAAACATCTAAGGAAAATATTAATAGCAATATTGAAGCGCTACAAGTCATTTTAGCTGATCATGAGGAGGCTGCAAATACCCTTGCTTCAATCAAACAGCTTTATAGTGTTTATTTAACACATTCTCAAAATATGATTGACACACGAACAAAATATGGCTTCGAAAATGCTCAAAAGCTCATGCAACACGGTGGAGGGCAATCGTTAAAAACCTATATTGATGATTATTCCGTTCAGTTAATCGCTTTGTTAGAAACGGAAAATGAAGAACTGATTAAAGAGTTAGAACAATATGCAAACACTTCTAAAATGTCATTTCTGTTCTTAGCAATTATTGCCATGATTTTAACGATTATATCTGGTTACATATTGTTCAAATCAATTCGTCGTAATACGTATTCCATTAATTCGTCCATTTTAGATATCGCTAGTACAGGTGGTGATTTAACACGACGTGTAAATGTTAAAACAAATGATGAATTTGCACAAATTGCCGATTCAACGAATTTATTAATTAACTCTATTTCAACGCTTATCAAGCGCGTTTCTGGCTTAGCAGAAAACGTTTCAGGAAGCTCTCAAGAGTTGATGGCATTAGCAGATGAAAATGCACGTATGATTGATTCTATCGCCAATTCTACACATGATATTGCGAGTGACAGTACGACAATTATTGATCGAATGGGACAAGCGGCACAAAATATGCAGTTGCTTGAGCAAGCCATACATGATTTAAATGTAGAAGCCGCAGATGTTCGTCAAGCTTCAGAAGAAATGCGCATTGTCGCAAATGGTGGGAGTGAATCCGTTACGCATTCTTCAAATGTTATGATGGATATTGAAGAAACAATGGCAAACACAACAACGACTGTTGAAGCACTTGGAAGAAAATCTGGTGAAATTACTTCTATTATTAGCACGATTACAGGTATTGCTGAGCAAACAAACTTGCTTGCTCTTAACGCGGCAATTGAAGCGGCAAGAGCTGGTGAGCATGGTAAAGGCTTTGCTGTCGTTGCCGATGAAGTACGTAAATTAGCGGAGCAATCTCAAACCGCTGCGAAGGAAGTAACGGGCATCATTTCTTCCATTCAAACGGAAGTCAAGTCCATTATTGCGCAAAACCATAACGGTGTCCAATCTGTTATAAAAGGCGTAGAAGTAGCAAACGAAACGAATGCTTCTCTCGATAAAATTTTACAACAAACAGAGCGTACAACAGAAATTATTAGCCGTATGGTGGAAAAAATTAATGTGACATTAGATTATAGCAATGTTGTAAGTACTTCCTTTGTCGAAGTAAATGCCATTGCAGAACAAACTGCTTTCAGTACAGAAACTAGCGCCTCTGCTGCAATGCAAGGCTCGGCATCTATGGAGGAAATTAATGCTGCCGCTTCTGAATTAGCGAAGCAAGCAGATGATTTACGCAATGTTGTCGGGGAGTTTAAAATATAGAAAAAATGCGAGGAAACGTTGGTTTCCCCGCATTTTTTAATTGCTGTCAAAGAGTACTTTATATTTACCATACCCTTGCTCCTCTAACTCCACCACTGGAATGAAGCGTAATGCGGCTGAGTTGATGCAGTAGCGCTGCCCTCCTAAATCTTTCGGCCCGTCTGGGAAGACATGTCCTAAATGGGAGTCGGCCGTTTTACTGCGCACTTCGACACGACGCATGCCGTGCGATGTATCAAAATGCTCTGTCACTTCCTCTACTGCTATTGGTTTGGCAAAGCTTGGCCAGCCACAGCCTGCATCAAATTTATCCAATGAGGAAAAGAGCGGCTCTCCTGACACGATATCCACGTAAATGCCTTCTTCAAAATGCTGATCATATTCGTTGCGATATGGTGGTTCTGTCCCCTGCTGTTGCGTCACATAATATTGCATTTCTGTTAATTCCTTTAGTCGCTGCTCTTTATTCATTCGATTCACCCCAATGTTTTTCTGTAAATGCTGCGCGCCCTGAGCCAATCGAATAACGCTCATAATGGGCAGGATTTTTCTTATAATAGTGCTGATGATAGGTTTCTGCCTCATAAAAAGGTTTAGCCGGTAAAATTTTCACAGCAATTGGTGCATTGAACTTGCCTGATGCCTGCAATGCTGCCTTGGATTGTTCAGCTATTTCACGCTGTTCTTCATTATGATAAAAAATCGCCGTTGTGTAGGATTCACCACGGTCATAAAATTGCCCGCCTGCATCCGTCGGGTCTATTAATGTCCAGTACAGTTCCACAAGCTTTTCATAAGGGAAGATCGTCGGATCAAATGTAATTTGCACTGCCTCTAGATGCCCTGTTGTCTCTGAGCAAACTTGTTCATATGTTGGATTTTCCACATGCCCACCTGTATAGCCTGAAATGACAGCTTCGATTCCTGGTAATTCATCAAAGGGCTTCACCATACACCAAAAGCAGCCACCTGCAAACGTTGCTTGTTCTACCACT
The DNA here is from genome assembly GCF_003049505.1 of Metasolibacillus meyeri. GTDB lineage: Bacteria > Bacillota > Bacilli > Bacillales_A > Planococcaceae > Metasolibacillus > Metasolibacillus meyeri. Next base: position 8,061 of record NZ_PYWN01000085.1, on the reverse strand, counting down.
TACTTCACTCCTTCTGCTGGAATAATGATTTCTAATAATATTTTATCATTTGGTAAATCAATTTCCTTTGCCCGAACTCTTGAGCCTGAAGCGATATTAATACGCGATAAATCCACATAAATTTCCTCTTCATTTGGTCTGACAATCATCCAATCAGGAAACTCAATCGCATCCTTCATTAGCTTCAAAACCGTTGATGGCGGGATATTTAATTTCCCTACATTGACCTCTGTTTGCTTTAAACGAATATTGCCATCACTCACGATTGGCTCAAAGTCCATCGAAATCGGAACCGTAATACCGAAGACAATTAATTCGCTAAAAAGCTGCACTTGTTCATTTACTTCCATTTCAACGGGGATAGGTGATTTCCCTAGCGGCCCCTTGCCCATATATTTTTTAGCAATTGCTTCAAATTCTTTCGCAGTCGTTTGCACAGTGAGGACATGCCCTGTTGCTGACTGCACCTCTGGAATCGCTTGTTCATCCACTTTTGAAGTCGCCAAATAAACGATGAAAACGAGTGTAAAAAGTACCGTTCCTGCCAGTAAAAAAAAGGCGACTTTCCATTTATTCATAGGTTATATCACTCCTCAAATCCAATCAAACCATCTGTCATTGCCTCAATATTACATGCTTCCATTGCTGTGACAATTCGCTCTGTCATGCGCTCATAGCCTTTCGCATTTGGGTGAAAAAAGTCTGTATGGTAAACTAAATTTTCATTGGTATGAAATAAATCCATTACAGGAACAAAACAAGCCTGCTCATCTTGTAGCGCTAGCTCCATAATATCGTTATTCCATTCTACAATAATTTCCTCAAACGGTGTTGTTTCATCTACTACAATCGAAAAAGGATTATAAAAACCAATTAAAATAAGCGGCACTTCAGTATTTCGCGCACGTATTTGCTTAATAATTTGCTCATAGTTATTTTTAAAGTTCGCTCGCTCTTGATCAAACATTTCTTTTTTTAAAGAAAATATATCCGATTTGACAATTTTCATGACATCATTGCCACCCATTGTTATCGTAACCAAATTTGCATCTGCTAATTCCTTATCATAATGCCCTTTTTCAAGAAGTTGTAATAGTTGCTCGCTACGCCTTCCTCTTTTTCCTCGATTATCTAATGTAATCGAGGCAACAGCAGGCCATTTTTCCAATCTTTCAACTAAGCGCTCCGTATATCCTTGGCGCGTATATTCATCGCCTACCCCATCTGTTAACGAGTCACCAAGCGCAATATATTGAATGTCCTGTGCATCTATTTCTTTACGATTCAGCCAGTCTAACTGAAAAATATCACTTAATTTTTCTATAATACTTTCCTTTTTCGGTTGCTCAACATACAGAGCATCATCTATTGGCATTGGTACATTTGTCGTATCAAGTGACTTCTCGTATTCCTCAGGTGTCACTTCAGGCTCATCAACTGTCACTGTACAAGCCGTTAGCAACAAACAACAACATAACATGCAAAACAAAAACCTCATTCTCTCTTCTTCCCTACCAATCTTTAAATATCTAATCTATTACTTATAGCATATGTATACTTTATTATAATGTATATGACGAAAACAAACACGCTAAAATCCTTATAGAAAGGCAATTTTAGCGTGTTTTTTAATTTGATTCAATAAATAGTCCCCTACTTCTTCTAATAGGTGAGGAAATAAGGACCAGAATAGCAATTCAATCAAAGAAAGTTCAAATCAAATTAAGCCTCCGGCGGATGTCAGAGATTTTGAATTGTGCAAGCACAATTCAAAATCCCGACGCAATTACGCCAAGACGTAATTGATTTTTATTCTGCAAAATAAATGAAGCCGATTGCCCCTGGACCTGTATGTGTGCTAATGACAGGTGATGTGAAGGCGATTTCTGAATCGTTAAAGCCTGTTGATTGAATTAAATCTAATAGTGGCTGCCCCATCGTTTGTAACCCATTTGCATGAGATAACCCTACACCTTTTACCGTTTTACCAGCAGTATCTTCTTGGAATTGCTTAAATAAATAATTGACGACTTGCTTATGACTACGTGCCTTCGAGACAGGTGTATATTCGCCACCTTCTAGGCTAGCAATTGGCTTAATATTTAATAACGAGCCAATCATTCCTTTTCCTTTACCAATACGTCCGCCTTTAATTAAATTCTCAAGCGTATCCACGACAACATATAAATTCGTATTGGCACGTACGACATCTAAACGTGCTACAATGTCTTCCATCGAAGCCCCCTCATCACGTAAGCGGATTGCTTCACGAATTTGGAAAGCTAAGCCGAATGCGATAAAGCGTGAATCTACTACAGTCACATTGGATGTCGTCATTTCAGCTGCTTGGCGAGCCGATTGAACCGTACCGCTCATGCCGCCTGTCATATGAATCGATAAAATTTGATCACCGTCTTTGCCAAGTTCATCATATAGCTCTTTAAACTTTCCAGGTGCTGGCTGAGAGCTCTTTGGCAGCTCTGAAGATTGCTTCATCATATCCATAAATGAAGCAGGCTCTACATCTACTCCATCTATATATGTATTTTGTCCAATTTGAATTGTCAATGGCACAATATGAATGCCATGCTTCGTAATTTCCTCTTTTGTTAAATCACATGTTGAATCAGTTATTATATGAATTCGTCCCACTTACGACACATCCTTTATATTCTTCTTACCTATTATAAATAACTTGAATTACTACTGTAAAGGTGACAAATGTAATACCTATTACTTGATAATTGTCTTTTTTCCATATGACATATTGTAGTGACAACTAATGACAATTATGCCTACCAAGCGCAATTTTATTCTACTATAGTATTTTACAAGGAGTGATTTTAATGCAAAACATCGTTTTCGATTACAAATCAAGAAATGAAGAGTTATGGAACGCCATTACACATGGTATCGGTTTACTTATTAGTATTCCAGCCTGCGTCGTCCTTATTTTGCAAGCAGTCGCTAAAGGAGGCGTTGTTGATATCGTCTCATACAGTATTTTTGGGGCATCCTTAATCATCTTATTTTTAAATTCTACATTGCTACATAGCATGCCCGAACGTTTTAAACATCTTTTTGCGATTCTTGACCATTCTGCGATTTATATTTTAATTGCTGGCACATATACACCGTTTTTATTAATTACATTAGATGGCGCATTACGCATTACATTATTATGTATTATTTGGGGTATCGCCATATTTGGTGTCGTTTTTAAATGTTTGTTTATTCATCGCTTTGAGGCATTTTCGTTAGGTTTATATATTGCCATGGGGTGGATTATTATTTTCGTCATTAAACCCGTATATGCATTTCTACAGCTAGAAGGCTTTTTATTGTTACTAGCAGGCGGTTTACTCTTTACATTTGGCGCTATTTTTTATGCATGGCATCGCCTCCCTTACAACCATGCAATTTGGCATATTTTTGTTATTGCAGGCTGTGCATGTATGGTCAGTTGCGTACTATTTTATTTGTAAAACATTAGGACTTTTCTATCAAAATACGGCTTTTTTGAAACTTTTCCTAAAAAAAACAGTATGAATAAGTATTGATAGTAAAGGAGATGTAGCAAATGAAGAAAAAAATGTTACTAGCATTAACAGGAGTGGCCGTAGTTGCGGCTGGCTGTGGCACAACAGCCACACCGAAAGACAATACAACAGATAAAAGTGATTTATCATTAGAGGAAGTATTTGCGAAAAGTAATGAGCGCCAAAGCGAAATTAAAAGCTTTAACGCAACTATGACGATGACACAAGCAATGGAGCTTGGTGATGGTTCTACAATCGATACGTCTGCCAACATGAAGATGGGGGCTGTTTTAGAGCCCGTACAATTTTTTATTGATGGCACAATTTCCATGACAGAGCCTGTAAGCAACGATAAAATTGATATGCCTATGAAAATGTATATGACAGCTGATGATGGTTTTTATATGTATGAAAGCACAGCTGATGCATGGTTTAAGCTACCACAGGATGCAACATTGGATGAAATGTTAAGTCAAGCTGGTGTACAAGCAAATGCAGCTGATCAATTAAAGCTATTAGAAAAATTTGCGGACGATTTCACATTTGAGCAAACGAATACCGATTATATCTTAACTTTAAAAGCGAGCGGCGATAAATTTAAGCAATTGATTGAGGAGCAAATCGCACTAACGATGCCAGATGCCCCTATCGACCAACTCGAAGAACTATCGTTCGATGATACATCTTATCAACTAACGATTGATAAAAAGACGTATGATATGAAAGAATTGAAATTAGATATGATTATCTCAATGGAAATAGAAGGAACAACAGCAAAGATTGATCAAAAGACGACAACGACGTACGATGATTTTAATAACACAACGATTACTATTCCTCAAGATGTGTTAGACAATGCACAGGAAATAAATTATTAAACAACTGCAACGGCTGAACCCCTAATTATTTAAGGGTTTCAGCCGTTTTTATAGACATGGATATACCTTATATATCCATCTTACTTATTTGAATTTTCTTAGTTCAAAAGTAATGATTCGCCCAACGAACAGATGAAATCGCCCAACCAATGCCTATTTTCGCCCATCAAATCCTCTCCGATTGCATCAGACTATTGATCAAACATCAACAATATATGAAAATAGTAATGCGATTTCACCTTAGGCAATTGTTGAAGACGCATCACTTATAGAATTAATAAAGCTGATGGAAAATACAAGTGTAAGCTTGCTTTTCCATCAGCCTCTTTTTTATTCTTCTGTTATTTCAGGTTTTTCCTCTTTTTGTTGCACTGCTGTTGGGACCGCTAAAGGTGCTTGTTGTGCATATTGCTTTATTGCATTTTTCCCAACATATGTTTCAATTAATTCTTTTACATCAATACCTGATGAAGCTTTTAATGTTTCTTGTAATGAACCCATTAAGTTTGTCGCGTAGGAAGTGACTTTATTAGCGCCGCCACCTTCTCCACCGCCTGTGTCCACAACTGTAATTTTGTCGATATTTGCTAATGGACTTGCAACTTGTTTCGCATACTCTGGCATCATGCGTACAATCATATCTAACACAGCTGCTTGGCCATATTGCTCGAATGCTTCCGCAATTTTTTGCTTCGCTTCCGCTTCTGCTAGACCGCGCAGACGAATGATTTCTGCTTCTGCTGTACCTTGTGCACGCTCTGCATCTGCCTTTGCTAAACCGTCAAGACGAATGCGTTCCGCTTCTGCTTGTGCCTGTGCTTCAATACGATATTTTTCAGCATCCGCCTGTGCAAGCTGCTTCATTTTTTCAGCTGCCGCTTGTTGCTCAATTGCATAGCGCTCTGCATCCGCTTTTTTCTTCACTTCAGAATCATATTGACGTTCACGACGTAAAATCTCACGTTCTTCCAGCTCAATTTGCTTTTGACGCTCAATAATTTGTACTTGCATTTCTTGCTCTGTTACTTCCTGCTTCGCACGCGCTGTTTCTAGCTCATATGCTTGGTCTGCTCGCGCTCGTGCAATATCTTGCTCACGACGGAATTCTGCCACTTTTAGTTGGTTATCCTTTTCCGCTTCTGCAATTTCTGTTGCACGTGCTAACTCAGCGTTTTGCGCCTCTTGATCTGCTCGTGCACGTTTAATACGTGTCTCTTTATCTGCTTCAGCTGTAGCAATGTCTGCATCGCGTTTTACTTGCGCGATACGTGGCTTCCCTAGTGATTCAAGATAGCCATTTTTATCGCGGACATCTTTAATTGTAAAGGATACGATAACAAGACCCATTTTCGCTAAGTCCTGTGACGCTACACGTTGCACTTCCTGTGAGAACTTATCACGATTTTTATAAATTTCCTCTACTGTCATCGAGCCTAAAATCGAGCGTAAATGCCCCTCTAACACTTCACGCGCTTCCATTTCACGCTCGTGCTTTTCTTTACCTAAAAATTGTTCTGCTGCTGTAGCAATTTCAGAAATCGAACCGCCAATTTTAATAATCGCTGTACCATCTGCCATGACTGGTACACCTTGCTCTGTATACACTTCGGGTGTCGTCACATCTAATTTACTTGAAAGTAAGCTTAATGGCTCTGCCTGTTGGAATACTGGGAATACAAATGTACCCCCACCGCGAATAATTTTGATACGATTGCCCGTTTCATCTGTATGGACATTTTTTGAACCTAAATAACTTCCCGTTACAATTAATGCCTCATCAGGACCGGCTGTACGATATTTCGAGACATAAACTCCTATAAGTATCAAAATGATAAGTACGACAACCCCGATAACCCCAATAACACCTAAATTTTCGAGCATTCTTTTTCCTCCTTTAAACTATGTGTGGGAAAAGCCTTTATCATACGATGTAACAAAAGCTGTTCCTTCTTTTACTTCAATAATTAATACTTTTGTGTCATAAGGAATTTCTTCACCTTGATAGCTTGCTGCACGCTTAGAAATAATACCATTAATCGATTCGATGACAATCTCACCAAAGCCATCTACGGGTATTGGTATGATGACTTTCGCTGTTTGACCTTCCAAAGAAGCGTCTGTGTAGACGAGCGATACTTCCGCTGATCTCAGTGGTACGAGAAGGAAAAAATACAGGAGCGCTGTCAAAATAGCTGCGATAATTATTGCGATAATAAAGGCAACAATGCTCGTTAAAGATGTGAAACGCTCCAGTAAATAACCGCCCGCCGCTGTTATGGAAATAAAAGAAAGTATCACCGCTGGATCAAGATAAGGTATCCCTTCAGCCACACCATCCGCTAAATCAGCGAATACGAGGTAAAGCAATGTACAACTAGCCATGACAATCAATACGGTCAAATAAATGGCTGTGAGTGAAAATCCAAACAACTTTTTCATCCCCCTTTCTTATGTATTACCTTATTTACGAATAACTTCCAAGAAAGTTTCAGAAAAATAAAAAATATGTAACTCGTATTTTAATAAAAAATGAGTAACAACGTACCGACAATAAAACAATAATATGAGAAATAAACAAGCTTCCCATTTTTCATAACGCCCATGAACCAACGCATAGCAAAATAAGTCATCACCATTGTCGCAATAAAGGTTGCAATATAAGGGATTATGAGAGATTGCTCAGCAGGATGCTCGATAAAATCCTTGACACCTAGTACGACACCACCTAAGCTAATTGGAATATAGAGCATAAATGAAAAGCGCAGTGCTGTATCCTGCTTCATCCCAACAGCCATTGATGAAATAATTGTCGCACCTGAACGACTAATCCCAGGCATTAATGCAACTGCTTGCCCGAATCCAACAATAATCGCGTCTTTTAATTTTAAATCGCCATCACGCTTTGTACCACGCAAGTTACGAATAAGCCAAAGCGCAATCCCCGTAACAAAAAGTGTAATTGCAATCGTCGTCATACTCGTATTTTCTGCAATAACATCACTTAATAGCACACCTAACACACCCGCAGGAATCGTCCCTACGATGACAAACATAGCAAATTTAAAATCTGCTAAATAACGCTTTTCTCTCGTTTTTAAATACTGTAGCGAATGAAAAATAAGGCGGGCTATATCTTCACGAAAAATAATACAAATCGCAATCAATGACGCCGTATTTGTTAAAATCGCAAACGTAAAACCTTGCTCCCCCATACCAAGTAGCTCACTAGCAATCATCACATGACCGCTCGATGAAACCGGAATTGGTTCTGTAAACCCTTGAATTAAGCCAATAATAATATGCTTAATCAAGACCATCAAATCAAAATTTTCCATAATACTCTCCTTTATTCTATTTATTAGCGATTCGCCAATTTGATAAGTTCAACTAACACTTTATGTTACACAAAAAAGGCGTATTCATCAATTACACCTCGAAAAATTCGCAAAGGAAACCCCTTCATATGCTCAAATTGAAAGAACATCCTCGAAATCCACTTTTTCGTAGGATGTTCTATTATCTATCTTCCTATATTCTCTAAAATTTTATCCCGTATTAACAGGCTGTAAGACCCCCACATCAAAATAGTAAGTGGAACGAAATAGTTAAGTGGGGGATCAACAGCCTGTAAAAACCCGATTGAG
>NZ_PYWN01000084.1 GCF_003049505.1 Metasolibacillus meyeri | reverse complement strand
TTTTTGTATTTTGGTAAACAAAAAAGCATATATCCGCCCCTCGAAAGGGACGAATATATGCTGTATACCCGTGGTTCCACCCAAATTTCTACTCATGTTTGCACATCAGTAGCTCATTGATACAGATAACGCCTGTAAACGTCACTAGTTTCCTAGCGCGGCTCTAAGGGAGTAAATCATTTTGTCCAATCGGGAAACTTTCAGCCGGTGATTTCCCTCTCTCATGACCTTCTCAAAAATGACTCATATCCTTTTCATTGCCTTTTCTTTAGAAATTAGTTTCCAATTTATCGCGAAATTCAAATCTTGTCAACAATAAATTTTTATTTTTAAATGGCTTGTGTGTTAGATAACGGTGCTGAATAAAGCTGTTTTTCAAATAAAAGCCTGTTGATTTTTCTTGATACTCCGATGTTTTGTAGCACAAATACTATTGACAATAGTATAGGCGAATAATGATTATTATGTTGTCATCGCCCATTTTCCATCTAGTAAGCATATGCTATTCATTTTGTTCAGTAAAGGGATTTATATACATATCAATGTCTAAAAAGGCATTAATAGCAGCAGCGAAAGCACTAAATTCAGGATAAATAACTAAGCCGGGTGTACACCCCTCCTCCATGATAATAACCAGTTCTAATTGAACATCTAAATGGAGCTCGGTTTTTAAATTATTAATAATCTCAACCTTTGACTGAAACGTATTTAAAAGAGGACGTAACACATCTTCTGAGTCGAGTGTTTCTATTTGTTTTGTCTCATATTTCCAACAAGTGTATGCCCATTTATGAGGATGATTTGGGCGAATAGCGTCACCTACTTTCCACGTCTTAGTAGGCTGTACATTTAACCGCTCAGTGACTGTAGTAATTGGAAAATCATCGTTTCCAGTCAATTTAATATAAGCGTAAAGGGATGTTTTCTCCATTTATACCTCCATATTTTTCTATTAATTGAATTTATAATAGTATACGGATTTTTTTATTGAAGGTTTCAAATTTATTTTTCCGTAATAGCATCAATAATCAAATCACGATAGACAGGTAACTGCAAAAAAATTGTATTTTACGCTTGCATATTAAAATACTCTGTATTAAAATCTAACGTATGTTAGTTAAATTATTTTGTGGAGGTTAAAGATGCTACCGATTATCTTAAAGTAGTACCGACAAAAATATTTTTTTAAACAAAAAATCTAACGTATGTTAGTTAAATTTAGAAGGAGAGATTATTATGGCATGGTTTTATTTAATTCTTGGGGGAATTTTTGAAGTAGGTTGGGCGTTAGGGTTAGGTTATTCAGAAGGACTTACAAAAATAGAGATTGTGATTCCCACAATTGTATTATTAGTGCTTAGCTTTTGGTGTTTTGCAAAAACGTTAAAAATGCTACCAGTGTCAACAGCTTATGCAGTTTTTACAGGGTTGGGAGCATTCGGTACGGCATTAGTAGGTATGGTGTTTTTAGGAGATCCAGTTAGTTTACCTAAAGTTGTGTTAGTGACTTTTCTAATTAGCTGTATTATAGGGCTAAAATTGGTTTCTGATGAACCTAAGGACAAGAAAAATACAAAGGAGGCTGTGTAATATGTATTGGGTATTTTTGGTGTTAGCTGGGTTGCTTGAAGTAGGTGGCGTTATTAATCTAAAATTAACAGAGGGCTTTACCAGATTAAGACCAACAATCTTTTTTATTATATGTATGGGTTTAAGTTTCTTCTTTCTTTCAGTATCATTAATAGAAATACCTATTAGTATTGGCTATGGAATTTGGACAGGAATCGGCGCAGCAGGAAGTGTTTTATTAGGTATGTTTTTATTTAATGAGCCTAAAAATTGGAAGAAGTTAGCGTTAGTAGGAGGAATCATTTTTAGTATAGTGAGTTTGAAGTTAATATCTTAATTTAAACATAAAGAGGTGACAGGTTAATTGAAGAAAGGTGAAGAAACTAAAAAAAATATAATCGAACAAAGTTTAAGATTGTTTTCCTCACAGGGTTATGAGGAAACAGCACTTAAAGATATAGCTGTCAGTGTAAATATTAAAACACCATCCATTTATGCCTATTTTGAAAGTAAACAGAACCTTTTTGAGGAAATTGTAAACTATGTAATAGAAGATTATTTACGATTCATTGACAAGCAAGCGCTTATTATTGAGAAATTTCCGACGGAGCAAAAGTTGCACCATATTTTGCAGGAATTGAATAAATACTATTATATGAATGATAAAGGCCTTTTTCTTAAAAGGTATGGTATTTATCCACCTGAAAAATTCAAAGAGCTTATTACACTTAAAAATAAAAAAGTGGAAAATGAGATTAGAGCACTTATTTTCTCCATTTTGACAGGTAATAAAGAAGAAAATCTTATTGATAGTGAGGCTGTTGCCACATGCTTTATGACGATTTTGGATGGGATGCTATACAATCTGATGAATTACTCATATGACGAATATGAGAGCAGGTTAGCGATTACTTGGTCTGTCTTTTGGAGAGGGATAAAAAATTAGTAAAATAACAGCATAATTTAAAGCAGCATGTAGAGCGGTTTCTAACATGCTGCTTTTTTATATTCATATACATAATCCTAAAAGTTTTGCTGTGTTTAAATGTGTTTTATAAACGAAAATATAATTTGTTTACAAAATAATAAACTTTATATAATATATTTGTTGAGGTGGTATTTATGGATTTTCAAAGTATATCGATTGAGGAGTTAATGAACGGCTATCAATTAACGGATGTACAATATCAATGCCTTCATTGTGATCAAGCATTTGCGATACATGAAGTTTATCCGTTTCAGAACAAATTTTTAACAGCAGAAGGCATGATACAGGTACATCTTCAGCAAGAGCATGGCTCCGCTTTTCATGCACTTTTGCAAATGGATAAGAAAACAAGTGGCTTATCAGAGGTGCAGCAGGAAATGTTAAAGCTGTTTTATGAGGGACTATCAGATAAAGAAATTGCTGTAGATAGTAGTGTTAACAATATTTCAACAGTGCGACAGCATCGTTTTAAGTTGCGTGAAAAGGAAAGGCAAGCTAAAGTCTTCCTAGCCCTAATGCAGCTACTGTCAGAACCGAATCATTACAAAATTCATAGGGGGGCTACACAGGTGGACGAGCGTTATAGTATTGAGGAAAAAGAACGTGAAAAAGTGCTACAAACCTATTTTAAACAAGGCTTAGACGGTGGGATTGAGACAATTCCTAGCAAAGAAAAGAGAAAGTTGATTATTTTACAACATATTTTGCAACGATTTACAGCAGGAAAAGCTTATACAGAAAAAGAAGTGAATACCATTTTAAAAACGGTGCATGCAGATTTTGTTACTTTAAGACGCTATTTGATTGAGTATGGATTTATGAGTCGTAGTGCGGACGGTTCGTCTTATTGGATAAAGGAATAGGGAATTGTTGCTGAAAAAAGTGTCACTTTCTATATTATATTTTGTACAAGGTGCAGGAGCGCTTCTAATTTGAGGATAATACAAATTGGATTGTGAAAAGGTATTTACAATAGTAGGAATAATGTGTTACGTGGGTTTAAAGGTGGGAGTTTTGATGCTACCAAAACGGTAAGAGCCAGTATGAATTTTAAAAAGGTGGGGAATGTACAATAGCTACATTCCTCACCTTTTGAATTTAGAGCAGTGCCAGAACAAATCTTATAACATAAATGAATATAACGATGAATGCGATATATTTTAAAATAGTAAATGATATTTTTAAAATGCCACCGAAAACGAATAATATAGCTAAAAAGATAATTAAAGAAATTAAAAGGCTCACATGTTACCTCCTTTTGCATGAAATGTCCTTATATCATAATACGCATTTACAAGGGAAAAAGATTCACCTATTCAAATTCTTTAGTTCAAAAGTAATGATTCGATCGTAAGATAGATGAATTCGCCCGCAAGAAGCCCATTTTCGCACGTTAAACATTGAAATTCGCACGAAGAACAAGCAAATTCACTCAACGAAACTAAAAAATAGGGACGTGTTAGAAAAGTATGACCTTTTCTAACACGTCTATTTTAGGCCTCCTCTATTCTCTCTTTTAACAAAATATTAATGAGAGAAGTTTATGCAACGCAATTACTTATATCCATAAATCATTTTGATTACCTCTAAAATCAAATGTATAGCGTTAGTACTGATTATTTTTCTTTTACCGCAACCCAAACCTCACTATAAACATTATCAGCTGGGTCATCATAGCGGGTGAAAGAAATCATTGGCTCGTTTAACAACTCATAATTCGATGAAGGGAGCCACTGTGCATAAATATTGGCATAGGTTTGCTGCAGTGTAGCGGGAAATGGTCCGCGATTCGGAAAAATAGCCCATGTATTTGCTTCAAGTGTAATTTGTTCTAAGTCATCATATGGATTTTCCTTCGTAGTAGCAAAGCCAATCATATGCGTTAGATTCCCCTTTCCCTCCAAGTGTCCTTCATCAAAATGATAAGATGCATTTAATACTTGATGCGGATATAAATCACTTAGTTCATGCATTTCTGTTCTTTGCTGCTCTGTAATTGTTTGAGCTAATTCAATAATGGCATTGTTTTCGCCTTCGAATTGGATGGGTACTCTTTTCGTTACCCCAACTAAATTGAATTTTGCCTTCTGCTCTATTTTAAATTCCATTGAAATGCCTCCTTTAATATCAATAAAAAATGAAAACTTTGGAAAGGTTTTTTGGATTTTATTTTTCGCAACTTCGGAGGGTAAAAAGCCACTCCACTCGCGAAACGCCCTTGAGAATCCATCGACGGATTGATAGCCATATTTAAAAGCAATGTCTGTCACTTTTGCACCGTTGACGAGTTCAGCATTGGCACAGGACAATCTTCTGTTTTTGATATACTCTGTCAATGACATACCTGCCATATAAGAAAACATTCTTCTAAAATGATAGTCAGACAGCCCAACGATTTGAGAAATGGTTTCCCCTGAAATATTTTCTGTTAAATGAGTCTCGATATAATCCATTAACTGATTAAATTTCTGTAGCATGCGTTTTCCTCCTTTGTACATTTATCATAGCGAATAATATCTAATCCCACTCGATATTTCTGGAACGGAAATTATCGTTTGGTATGATAGAGAGAATAAGGGGGCTAAAAATGTTTACAAATGAACAATTAAAACAGCTGATTCAAGGTGAGATGATTGGTGAAGTTTTCCCTTATAATGCAGGGGATGAGCAGCAAATTTTTAGTTATTTAAAAAGAATAAAAGCAGAGTTAGAGAGGTCTAAGCGTATAGAGTGTGATCAAGAGCTATTACATTTTGGGAGCGGGTATGCCTCCTACATGCAATGGTTTGTTTATGAAAAGAGTGCCGTAACACGTCTAGAGCGAGCGGGGGGCTTAGTGGAGGCGGAGAAAATAGGGCTTGTTGTACAAATTAGTATGCTTGCACCTGTTGTATTAATTGGTAAAGGCGAGAAACGGGATGACTATTTTGAAGGAGAGTGGCAAAGTGGGGGGGTGAATTCTTTAATTAACCCGCAAAGTTTGCTCATTCCAACACATTTAACTGAGCTATACGAAAGCTTGCAGCGCCTTTTTATGAAGTATAATTATAGCATTTTGCGTAAGGAAGATGTGGAGAAGCCACTCCCTTTTAAAGCGAATATCGCCACTATTTTTAGAGAGCCAAGGGAGTATCTGATATGGGATGCGATTTTTTATTGGATGGACTGATGTGTGAAACCTCTTATCGAAATGTACGTAAATAAATAGAGGTGAAAAAATATGTATCATCTAGTTTTACTTTTTATGTTAATTCAGCTTGCGATTATCGCAAGGTTTTTGGTGTATGGATTATTTAGTGTCACGGCATATGCATCAACTTTTCTGCTATTGATTGCAGCGATGTTTATTTTGCTTTTGAGTAAACGACTTGTACATAAGGAGCAAAGCTATCAACCAAATAATATTGAAGGCTGGTCACTGTATGAGCGACAAACAACCATTTTATCTAAGAAGCCGTTGTTTAAAGGAGATGTAAAGCGCGGCTATATAAAGCGTTATTTTGAAAAGAAGTGGCAGAGGGTTGTGGCTGATATTTTAGGAGTAAACTGGTATTTGGCGTTTGATATTCAAATAGATGAAGATAATTATTTAGTACGCTGGCATGCGAAAAACCGCTCGTTAATACAGGAGCATTGGACGATATATAAAAACGGTGTAGCAATTGGTGAGGCATGTACATCAATAAATATAAAGAATAGTGCCCAATTAAAAGAGGTAATAGAATTTATAGTTGAAAATGAGAAATTCACTAGTTCCGCAGCAACCATTTCGTCAGCTATTACAGTGCAAAATAATCAAGGTATTATAGGAACAATGAAGCGCAATCATTTAATTAGCAATGTTCATGTATTCGATATTCAAGAGGAGCGACCAGCATATATTATTGCGCTTATGATGCATGCGTATTATTTCAAAAGTAAGTAGTTACTTTTAGAAGAATGAAAAGTGTGGTGTCCTATTTTGAGTATTTTTATTCTTGAAGACCATGTAATCCAAGCTCAAAATTTGAAAAAATTAATTGAGCAAATTTGCTTGGAGCAGCGCATTCCGTATGATTTTATTGAAGCAACAAGCAAGTATGAGGAGATTTTAGAGAAAATTGCGCATTGTACATATACACCGATTTATTTTTTAGATATCGAAATTAAACAGGAAGAACGCAAAGGGCTTGATGTGGCGCAGGAAATTCGTAAGGTGGACCAGCAGGGGATTATTGTTTTTGTGACGACACATTCAGAATTAGCCCCCATTTCCTATCAATATATGGTGTCAGCATTAACATTTATCGATAAAAATGCTCCTTCAACCGCGCGGAAACAGAGGGTTGAAAGCTGTTTACAGCATTATGTTGTGAAAAATGGGATGACACAGCAGGAGGATTATTTATTGATTGAAAATGCACATACAACAATCAAAGTGCCATTTCAAGAAATTGAATATGTAATGACAGATGAGCCGCACCGATTAAAGCTGATGACAACAAATCGACTTATTCAGTTTTACGGCACATTAAAGGAAATCGAGCAATATGACGCGAGACTAATTCGTTGCCATAAATCCTATTTGGTGAATGTGCAGCAAGTACAGGAACTCGATTCGAAAAATGGAGAATTACTTTTGCTGAGTGGAAAGAAAATCCCTGTATCGAGGCGGCTATTAAAGCCCATTAAAGAATTGATTGGGCAGCGTGATAAAAGGGAGTGGTGATAGTGCTGTTTTATCAATTAGCCACATTTATTTGCATAGGAATCGGCCATATTTATTTGTTTAATTTGTTTGCAGGCAATACGAAAGCACCGATGAGCTTTACTGTGTTTTTGAGTGTTTTATTATGCTTGCTCTTAAACATTATAATTCCATTATTCGGTATGATGGAATTAAACATTGTTGTTTTGTTAGCCTTTTTAGTGTTGCTAGGTACTATGTACAAAAAGCATACGTTGGCACATACGATTTATTTTGCATTGATAAGCATTGTGCTTTATACGGGTGTAAGGAATGGTTTGTTTACTATTTCTTTAGACCTGTATATGGATAGCCCATTTAATTATTATATTTGGACAAACCTAGCAATAGGCTTTTATGTAGCTTTAGGTATGCTAATCGTTTTATTTTTAATGAGAAATTGGATTGCATCTGCAGGAGACTATTTAATTCATAGTAAGCTGTATATTCCTTCCTTTATTTTTTTAATTATTAGCTTGATTTTATTGTTAATTATTAACTATCCTACGATTCAAGTTTTAGCTGAAATTAATGTGCGCTATGGGCGACAGTTATATGTGGTGATTCTTTTAATGATGATTATTTTATTACTTATTACCACAGTTAGCATCTATGTGTCGAAAGAGCGTCTAATCGATAAATATGAGCAATCCCAACATCAACAGCTGATGGAATATGTCGAGAAGTTGGAATTTATGCATGATGAACTTGCGACATTTCGACATGATTATAGCAATTTATTATTGTCACTTGAAGCATCGATTCATGCGAATGATTTACAGCAAATCAAACAAATTTATGAATATACGATAGCGCCAACAGCTGTGATGATGAATCATCAACAGCTAGAGTTAACAAAGCTAGCACACATCCAACAACCAGAATTAAAAAGCATATTAAGTGTGAAAACTTTAACAGCACAGCGCCAGCAAATAACGGTGCATTTAGATATTCCGCAAAATATCAAGCAAGTTGCGATGTCTATAGGACCATTTATTCGCGTTATTAGTGTTTTGCTTGATAATGCTATAGAGGAAGCGGTGAAATCGACTGCCAAGACGATGCAAATTGCATTGTTTGAGGTAAAGGATGCACAATATTTTATCGTTAGAAATAGCGTAGATTCCGAGGAAATCGAAGTGGAACAGCTTTACACGAAAAATTATTCAACAAAAGGAAATCAGCGAGGCTATGGCTTGTTTTCTGTACAGCGCATCGTCAAGCAATATCCGAATACGACATTGCTTACCTCAGTGGATACGGGCATGTTTAGTCAGGAATTAATTGTGAAAAAATAACCGTTTAAGATGAAAGAATGACCGTTTGAGAAACATGCATTTTATTTCATAGAGCTTTCGTTACAATAAAGTCGTGAAGGAGGTGACTTTGTTGTGGGAAAGCTCTTTTTTATAATAAGCGTTATCATTTTGCCTCTGTTGTTTTTTCTCTATGCCTTATATAAAAAAAGCGTCATACCATTTATTTTAGGAGTAGTCGCGTTTTCATGCTCACAGCTTTTAATTCGTATTCCACTAATTAATTTTATAGCGAAAGAAAGCAGTACTTATCAATTTTGGAGTGCGACAAAGCCGATGCTGATTTTATTTTTATTAGCTTTGTCAGCAGGAATTTTCGAGGAAACAGCACGCTGGCTGGCAATGCGATTTTTCCTTAAAACTTATACGCTTCGTAATGGTATTTTATTTGGGTTAGGTCATGGTGGGGTTGAAGCAGTCACTATAGTTGGTATCCCTGTAGTGGTGAATTATTTTTACATCATGCAGCCATTCCAACTGTATATGAGTGGTATAGAACGTCTTTGTGCAATGGGCATCCATGTCTGTTTATCTATATTTGTATTGATAGCGGTAAGGCAAGGAAAATTTATCTATTGTAGCTATGCTATTTTATTGCACGCTACTGTGAATTTTGCAACAGGCTTCGTTGCCATGCACACGACACCACTTATGACAGAGGTATGTTTAGTTGTACTCTCAGCCATTGTTATTTTAATTACATATTTATTTTGGAGGAGGAAGAAAGATGAAAAGGTTTTACATCACACTTATTAGTAGCTTATGTTTAGGGATTTTATTAGCAGGCTGTGGCAATAAAGTAGAGGAGGAAATCGCGCAGCAATACGAAAGTAAGGCGGAGGAAATCATTCAATTCGTTAATAAAGGCGAGTTTGAAGAAATCACACAGCAATTTGATGCAAAGATGAAAGCGAGCGTAACAGCGGAGCAACTAGCGGAAATAACACCAGTCATTGAGGCATCAGGCAATTTTGTGCAAATTAAAAAGAGCTCAATCCAAGAAAAAGATGGAGTTTTTATCGTTGTTCTTGTGGCAGAGTATAGCAAAGATGAACGAATTTATACAATAAGCTATAATGATAAGGAAGAAATTGCCGGTTTGTATATACAATGATAGAGGGCTGTCTAGAAGCAGATGAATCTGTTTTCTAGACAGTTTTTGTATTGATAGTAGCGAAGTAAAATACAAAAGGTTATCTGAAAAAGCGGCGTACAGCCTACATTTTTAGACAACCTCTTCAATATTAAGAAATAATTGTTTCGGCAATGTTAGATGCATGGTCGCCGATTCTTTCAAGGTTGCTTACGATATCTGCAAAGACGATACCAGCTGAGCCTGAACAAGTTCCTTCATTTAATCGCTTAATATGCATTTTGCGTAAACGGCGTTCCATATTGTCAATTTCGTTTTCATTTTCAATGACTTGCTGTGCTAAGGCAATATCACGTTGATCTAAGCACTCGATAGACATTTTAACAGTGTTCAATGTGAGAATAAACATTTCTTCCAATTCTTTTAAGGCCTGCTCACTTAATTTTACTCGATTGCTCTCTTTGTATTGTAGCAATTCGATAATGTTTTCTACATGGTCACCAATGCGCTCAATATCGCGAATATTTTCAAATAAAGCATGATGTACTTGGGAGTCATGACCAGATAGCGATTGCTTTGAAAGCTCTACTAAATACTCCGTTGATTTGCGATCTAAGTTATTGATAGCTTCTTCCAATTGACTGACTTTACCTATAGCTTTTGTATCAGCTGTTTTTAAAATGTTTAAAGTTTCCTCAAGTCCTTGAATGCTGTATTCCCCCATACGCACAACTTCCATTTTAGCTTGACCAAGTGCGACAGATGGCGATTTACTAATTAAATTTTTATCCAAAAATTTTGGTGAATGCTCAATTGTTGAATCTTCCCCTGGAATTAATTTTGTTACAATATATGCCCAAACACCAATAAATGGTAGTTGGATAATGGTGTTCACTATGTTAAAAGTTCCATGTGCAAAAGCGATTTGCATTTTTGGATCTAAATTTAGAACACCAGAAATCCATTCGACATAATTTGTGAAGAGTCCTAGTATGAGCATAAATATAATTGTACCTACAACATTAAATAGTACATGTGTAGCAGCAGCACGTCTTGCAGCTACAGAAGCTCCTAGAGCAGCTAAAATAGCAGTAATCGTTGTTCCAATATTGTCACCAAACAAAACAGGTAAAGCACCTTGTAAAGGTATTAGCCCTTCTGCATATAATCCTTGTAAAATACCAACTGTCGCTGAGGAAGATTGCACGATTAATGTGAAAATTGTTCCAACTATCACACCTAAAATGGGTATATCTGACATTTGTACGGTTAAATCTAAAAATGGTTGCCAGTCTCGAAGCGGCTTCATGCCACCACTCATTAATTCTAAGCCGATAAATAAGCCTGCAAAACCAAAAAGAATCTGTCCGATATTTTGAATGATGCTTTTCTTAAAGAAAAATAAGCAAATTGCGCCTAATGCCATAATTGGATAGGCGTAGGCACCTACGTCAATACCGATAATAAATGCTGTTACGGTAGTCCCGATATTAGCTCCCATAATAACACCAATTGCTTGACGTAGTTTCATGAGGCCAGCGCTCACTAGTCCGACTGTAATAACGGTAGTACCAGAGCTAGATTGGATAAGAACTGTTACTACAATACCAACAAGTACACCCATTAATGGATTTGTTGTAAACTTATCTAAAATATCACGCAGACGGTCACCTGCTGCTTTTTGCAAGCCGTCCCCCATAAACTTGATAGCAAATAGAAATAAACCTAACCCTCCAAGGAATTGGAAAATCATTTCCTGTATATTAATAGTCAATCTATTACACCTCTACTTTATATGAACTTAGTCTAAATTTTCTATCCCTATTATTGATTGGCATTAACTATATGTACATATACTTTACAATTAGTTAAATAAATATTTACAATGTCTTTACAATAGCTCTAAAAAATCGACATAATTAAAGAATTTATTGGAATTCGAGATAACAGAAATAAGGAAATATATTTAAAAAAACAGATTTAGACGAAGTTGATTGTCTAAATCTGTTTGAAATTATCTTTATTGCACAATGGGTATTTTTATTTTTTCACTAACAGGCTCTTCATCTGAAAGCACTTGTAAATATAAATCACGATTGACAAAAGAGGCGCTTGCAAAATGCTGATACCCTTTTCCATCATCATCACGATAGCCTGATTGCCAATAATAGCTTTGCCCATTTTCATCATAGAGCACAATGTTTGCGTCTGCACCGTGATAATAAACAGTTGTTGAAATGGGTGTTGTCACAATGCGCTCAATCATTAAACTATCGCCATTTGCTAAGGAAATGCTTTGATTCACATTGAGTACAACCGTTTCTTGTTGGACAGCTAACTGTGATGCTGTGAAGTCGAATGTCCAAGGCTGTTCTAGTTTTTCACCAAAAGGTGCAGACTCTTTATTAGCAGGTGTTGATAACGTCTCGTAAACAAGTTGTATAGAAATATTTTCATCCTCAATAGGCTTTTGCAATTTAAATTCATTATAAATCATAAACATTTCGCTATTTTGTTCGATGGATTGTGAACTTGCATCAGCCTTTTCAACAATTTGCCCATCAATATACAAAGTAGGGTGGAGATGGTGTCGATATGAAAACTTAGTCTCTGCTGATTTTTGCAATGTTGCGCTAACTAGAATTCGGTCATAGTTAATAATGACTTCATTTAATGTTAAATCACCCATCTCCGTTGTACTTGTTGTAGCGATAATATTTTTGTATTGTGTCCAATTCTCATTCTCTCTATTATTGTTCCAACCCTCTAATAAACCTGCAACAAACGGCATATTGGCAATCGTTTCATGGTTTGCTGCAAGTAGTCCGATTGCTAGAACGGCTGTAGCTGCACCGATGCCAAAAGGATTGCCTCTTTTTTTCAGCTTTAATTTTTTCACTACCTTTTTCTGAATGCGTTTTTTTTCTAAGCTTGAAAGCGGCTGCTGCTCAAATTCCATCAAATCAATTTTCACCTCGTTTAATTGCTGATAAATGCTCATCCTTACACCTCATCCCGAATAAATAATGTTTTTAATTTTTTGCGACTGCGTGATAGCTTATTGTGTACCCACGATTCCTTTGCGTCATGCTGTGCAGCAATTTCCTTTGTTGCCTTGCCTTCGAAATAATATTGCTGAAAAATTTGCCGTTCTTGAAGTGGGAGCTCTGTTAATAGGCTTTCCCAATCAAAGACCTCTTTTGTCGTAGTTGGAAGTTGCTCGGGGAGCTCGGTTGTTTGTTGGTGGCGCTCAAGCTTGCGTAATACATCAATGGCTTTAAATTTTGTAATGGCAGCAACCCAGTTTTTCAATGAATTTTTCGAAGCATCAAAGTCATCGATATGATACCAAATCGCAATGATGGCATCCGCCATACATTCCTCAATTTCTTGAGGCCTCCCAGCAATATATTTACGAATAATCGATTTCATCAAGCCGCCGTATTGCCCAAGTAATAAAGAAATACCTTGCTCTTGCCGTTGCTTAATAAAGGCTATAATTTTGTCGTCCATAAAGCACCTCGATTCCATAAAACATTTTTTTCGCGAAAAATCTGTTCGCTGTTATATTCGTTTACTTTTGATAAATCTATCACTTTTTTAACTTATTTTTCATCGGATTTTGTAGGTATGTCCATTGCGGAATATATGTGAATGATGTGTTTAGCAAGGACATCCACTATATAGCGAGGAAAAAATCCTTGATGAAGAAGTAAATGTTAGTTTATTGTATATAAATTTGGAAATTGAGGCCGAAATATTAGATGAGCCAATAAATTTATCATTTGAGGAATAGAGGTTTTTAATGAAAAAAAGAATTGAAGTAATTGATGCATTAAGGGGTTTTTCGTTGCTGGGTATTTTGATTGCCAATATGTTGCACTTTCAATATGCCAATGTAACATTAGAGGCCATTCAGCCAACAGCGTGGGTGGATAAAATCGCATTTTATTTCACGAAAATTTTTGTGGAAGGTTCATTTTATCCGATTTTTGGCTTTTTATTTGGCTATGGGGTTATTTTATTTGTCCGTTCGTTAGAAAAGCGAGATTTAAAGGTGAGAGGGCCATTATGGAGACGTGCCATTGGCCTAATTTTATTAGGTATTTTACATATGGTGTTCGTATGGGATGGCGATATTTTACTAATGTACGGCTCTAGTCTCCTCATTTTTATGCTGTTTATCCAGCGTAAAGTGAAAACTATGTTAATATGGGCGGCCATTTTAGCACTTTGTATGTTGCCACTTACAATCGTAAAAACAGATTTGATGGCAATCGTAGCGACAGAGATGGCGACAACATTAGATATTTTAAAAAATGGCTCATATTTAGATGTTGTTCAAAATCGCATTGGTATGACAGGTGACATACTACTGATTTTCTATATCGTAGGGATGATGATAGGCTTTGTAATGATGGTTATTTTATCATTTTTAGCTGTAGGACCATTTGTTTTGCTTGGAATGGCTGCGGCGAAGGTTGATTTCTTCAAGCATATTGAGGAGAGAGGCGTGCTACTAAAGCGTTTAGTATTGTTTATTCCAATAGGCTTATTATGTAAGTACCTTTTATTCTTTGACAACTTTGTAGCAAAATTAGCGCATGGCGTAGGGGCATATATGTTAGCAATCGGTTATATGGCTCTCTTTACAATCATTTTTATGTTGATACAGGAAAATAAGTATACCCAAGCTTTCACAAGCCTTGGACGTCTTTCATTAACAAACTACTTAATGCAGTCTATTATTTGTACGACAATCTTCTACGGTTATGGCCTTGGCTATTTTGGTGAGCTAGGTGTGGCGCTAGGCCTTTTAATTGCAGTTGTTCTTTATTCGCTACAACTGTATTTATCGAATTTGTATAGCAAGCGTTTTTCGATAGGGCCAGTGGAATGGGTGCTACGGAAATTTGTTTATTTGGGGAAATAGCGTAAAATATTTAACATAATGATGTAGAGAGGTAATGAAATATGAAATATGTAAAGATAGAAGTGCTATTGCCAGAAGAATACATTGAACCAATAAGAAATGAGCTGAATCAGCTAGGAGTTTTAACTGTGGGGCATTACGACCATGTTGTATCTTATACGGTAACAAAGGGATATTGGAGACCCCTTGAAACGGCTACACCTTATAATGGAGGAAAAGGGGAGATTTCATTTGGAATGGAGTGTAAAATGGAATTTCGATGTAACCAGATGAAAATTAAAAAAGTACTAGAAACGGTAAAATCTATTCATCCATATGAAGAACCTATTATAAATATTATTCCTTTACTGAATGAATAAATGAATCTAGAAAGTGAAATCACTTTTGATGATTTCTGTTCAAAGACAATGATTCGCTCAACGGATAGCAAAATTCGCTCATCAAAGTGTGGTTTTCGCTCAACGGATAGCAAAATTCGCTCATCAAAGTGCGGTTTTCGCTCAACAAAAATCAAAAACAAGAGCATTTGAAAAAGTATTCTCTTTTCAAATGCCCTCTTTCTTTATTTAAGCCATTGCAAAATAGAAGGGTCTTTAATTTTATTGTCCTCACTCAGCAGTACAATTTTTGACATGATTTCTGCTGTACGTGGGTCTTCATCGGCAAAGGGTAGGAAGATGCGTCCACGATGCTGGGATTGAATGGCCAAAATTGGCATCATCGCACCGCCAACCTTGTGCACAGTACCACTGCCTAAATGAACACTGTAGCGTGCTAGTGAACCTTCAATAAGAACATGCTGCTTTTCAACGGAGACCTTTGGCAGCTTCAGCATTTGTACTAGTTCACGAACAATTGCTGCGCGTGTTTCGATTGTTGAGAAGCTTGCCTCTGGGTCTACGCCACCAACATGTGCAACGCTTACGACTAAATCAACATCGCGCATTGCCTCAGAGAAAATTAATGGTGGTACATCTTGCAGCAAGATAGATTTACCTGTACGACGATTATAAAACGCTACATATTCAATTGTTGGCGCTTCAATATCTGCTGGTGAGAACCAATCCGCCATCGCATAAATTGTTACGATAATATCTTGGTCATAATAAATTTTGCGCAAGCCTTCATCATAGCTCGCTGTCCAGCCACGTGTTTTTAACATTGCTAATGTTTTTTGTGGTTGAATTTGATGCCCTGCATAGCGTGACGATACTTTTTTGTCTTGTTCATCGACATTGACCACATAGAGCTCACGGAAGATTTGCTTAAATGGCTGAATGATTTCGTTGGCAAATACTTCATGCTGAATAGTAGCCCATTTTTGGGATGCATACAAATCATATGGATGTGCAATGCGAGCCTCTGCATCATCTGCTAGCTCTAAATCCTTAATTAAGCCAATTGTAGAATCACTGACGATATAAAGCTTTGCAAGCATTGGTGCTAAAACAGGGTGCTCGAGTAAGCCCTTTATTTCACCAAAAGTGAAGGTTGTTCCTTTTTCCATTGCTTCTTCAAACGCTCGACGTGATCTACTTTGTTGCTCACGTAATTGCTTGCGGACATCGGTCATTTCTTGAATGATTTTATTCTTTTTCAAGCGAGCAGGTACAGATTTTAATTGCTTGTCAGCCTTCTTCACAACAAAATCGACAATGCCTTTTTCGTCAGCCTGTAAATATAGCGTAATATCATCTACTTCGATTGGCTCGAAATAGTTTTTGATTGCATCTAGTTCGAAAATTTCCATGCGCCATGCAAAGCGTGTAACATCATCGCCTAAATTGCGTGCTAAATTTTCAATGGCAATGCGGCAAGCTAAGCCTTCACTTTCTCGACGCTGAGCACCGAATTGCTTGCTTTCCTTTAAAAATGTTTGTATAAACTGATAACGTTTATAGGCATCTTTAAGCGGATTTTTTTTACTTAATGGCACAAGACCGATACAACGTAGTTTATCTTTATTGCGCTTATCAGCAACTTCATCTATTAAAGGCTTAAGCTTTATATGACCTAATGCGGCATCTGCAAACATTTGCGCACGGCGATGTGTTGCACCTTCAGAGGCGTATTTAGCACTGTCATATAGCATATTGAAGCGGGCTTTGCCAAGTTCGTTATAGCATTCAAGTAGCCAATCATGTGCGAAGGCACCGTCTTGTAGCTCATTAGCCGTAATGCTTGTATATAGCTGTATTTGGCTCATACTTTCATCGTTCAACGTATTCGTTGTATGTGCGCGGAAATACCATGCGGCACTTGCTAGTCCTTGCCAACCTAAATATTCACTAACAAGTGGAATGTAAGCAGGTGTATACATCATCGCATTTAATAATTCTTCTTCTGTAATAGAGTAAGATTCTAATGCTGTAGCTAATTCTTCTACTGTATCGCTAGAGGCTGGCTTGCAATGCTCTAACATACTAGAAAACACTTCACGTTTTGTATAGTCATTTGACCAAACATAGCCGCGTACTAAAGTCAAACCTTTCAAGGCATTCATAATTCGTGCAAAATAAGTAACACCAACAATTGGCTTTAAAGAATAGTTGGCAAAATGGCTCACTTCTGTTCGCATATCACCACGACTTAATTCAATATCAATAATACGTTCTGCGCCTTTTTCATATACTTCTGCTAAAAATGGATAGCTTGCAATCAATTTTTCACGCTTCTTTACATCAAAAATGTCTGCTGCATAGTAGCGATCATTCAGTGGGTTGAACATCTTTAAATAACAAGCATCGATTGGTACGAGTCCTAAACTATGTGCACGTGCAATCACTTCATCATCTGCATAGAAAATCGGTAAGTAAAAGGAACCTTCCTCAGTTTCCCGATTATACTGCTCATGCAATGTTGTAATTGCTGTACAAAGTGAGAATAGCTGTGTAAATTGTTCATCTGTATCAATATAGCGTTGACACGCTCTTAAGAATACTTGATACAATGGATAGGTTTCGTAACTATATGCTGACCAATCAGACTCTAAATTAACGCGTTCAAACCATTCAGGCATTGTCGATAGATTTTGGAAAAGCTCAACCAGTGCGCTATATACATAGTCGAAGGCTTCGTCATGGCGATATTCAGTACGATAGAGCAAATCGATAATATCGCGTATTTTTCCACCGTTTGCAAGCGTATTTAACCAATAATTGAAGTCATTAATATTGTCGAAATTAATCCACTTTGCTAATGTTGCCCTTGCTTCATCCGTTAATCCTTTATCCCAAGGCTCCTTGCCGTAATAGCTTTGTTTAACAAAGAGGGTAACTGCTAGACAATCTAAAGCGGTTAGCTGTACATCTTCTTTCCATTGTAGCCAAACATCTGCGAGAGGATAGTTTTTAATATGTTCTCCCTCAGTACCGTGAAGTGGTTGAAGTTCACGGCTAAGCAAGGCTTCATAAGGCTGACCGTCCCATGCACGCGCTTTATATTCAAAGGCTGCGTATTCCTCAAATAAATCCGATAAACGCTGCAATTTCAGCTTTAGCTTTTCAATATCGAATGACGTAAGCACATGTGTGGCATTATTAATCGTCATTTTAATCGGTGGTATAGCATCTTTTGAATAGCTTGGATTAAAGATACCGTAGCCACCAGCTAATGTTTTTTGGCTTGTGTCTTCAACTAATGCTGTGATTAATTCCTGCTCCTTCGCAGTAGGTTTTGCGATGCTATTAGCAATTGTAGCTATTTCCTGCGTGCTGACACTACCTACTTTCTTCAGCTCGACTAATAGCTCTAAGCCACCTAAACGTAAGTCTTGTTTAGTCTTTTTCACTAAACGCTGGGCACTGTCGATTGCTAATGGTTGTGCTACAAGTACCTTTAAAATAGCCTGCTTTGTTGCACCTGATTTTAAGTAGAAGAGCTGTTCAACTGCTTCAATTTGTGCAGCAGCTAACGGCTCCTTTTTCTTCGTAATGAATTGTAGCGCTAAATCACGGGTACCACGCTCCTGTAAGCATTCGATTAAAAATTCATCAGCAACAGGTAGCTTTAATTTTTCTACGAAGTAGCCTAATAAATTTTCACGCTGGTTTGATGTCAAAGCCTTACGATTATCATATATTTTCATGACATAATCATGGTCGTTCCAAGCAACTGCCAGAAGCATTGTGCCGTTACTAATATATTCTTTTGTTAACGTATAATTTACCCATGGGAATGGTTTGCCTTGCACTGTATGTTCTTGTTTTTTCATCAACTCAGCGATTTGCTCAAGGCGTGGGATTAACGCTTTCGGGTAATGCTCAAAATAATTTGAATCTAACTCTCTATCGTAAAAATGATATTTCGATTGTGTGTAATATGGGAAAATATCCTGCATAGCAAGTGTTAAAACATCTAAATCATCCTGCTCCATAATGACATCTAAAATTTGATAACGTAAATAGACTTCAAGATTTGTTGTTTGGGCGAAGCAAAGAGCTGTTAATATTTGATGCTTCTTGCCTTGTAATAGCTGCTGTAAAACAGGCTGTATATCGTTCACATTAAGCGTTGCAGTTGCCCAAAGTGCGGCGTAGTTGGCGATAGCATCCTCTGAATAAATAAGTGGTTTAACATCAGCATCGTTAGCAAGTATGTCATAGGCGATATCTAGAAGCTTTTGTATCACCTTTTTGTCATCTACATAATATTGCAAACCTACCCATGTCTCGACTGCACGTTGAACAGAGGAAAAGCGCAATAAATCGTTCTCTTTTATTAGCTTCATAAAATAAATAAGTGTTTCTGGTGTGCCTCTATCGGCATTTTCTAATATGACCTGTCGAGTCCCTTCCTGACGTTGTGCAGCAAGTAGTAGCTGTCCGAGCCATGCGATTATTTTCCTATTATTGCTACTGACAATACTACGAATTAATTGATGTGTTAAAATCGCAACATTGTTTTCACCGAAAATTGCCTCGTTTACATAATGCACAGCTTCTGTATCATCTATTGTTAATAAATGGGCAAATTTTGCTTCTATAAAGCTTTGTGAAGCAACCGGTGTATCCTTTTGGTTGACGTAAAAGTCCACAATCCCACGATAATAGCTAGGCTGATAATTACGTAAAATCTCAATTACAGCGGCTTCTTTATTTAAAGAGCCAGCAGCAATAAGTGACAGAATACGGTTTGAATGCTCCTTTAAGGAATCGCTATGTATAGACCGACGATAAATTCCTTGTTGAAAGGAGTGCGATACTTGTTTATTGCAATAAATTTTTAATTCCTCAGCAAAACCCTTATCATAGAGCTCTGTTAACGCCTCTAAAAGTCCACGATCAAATAATTGATCAACTGTAGTGAGCTTATGCTCTGCAATTATATTTTGGAATTTCTCTTCATACTCATATTGATATTCATAGCCTTCTTTTTTTGCTTGTAGTTCCATTGCTTGCAGAAATTCAACTAGTTGTTGTTTCATACGGTTATCTCCTGTCTCTTTATTTGAGGGCAGCCATATTTTTTTGAACACCTGTAATACCCGTCTAATCAATATAGACGTCCCGATAACATAGTTAATTTAATAAAGGTGAATATATCATCTGCCTGCAAATGTAATGGTTCGTCTAATTTTGTTAACTCCCTCTCACCATGAAGTACTTTATAAATACCGTCCTCAAATGCCAATAATGCCTCAGCGATAGCAGCTTGTTCAGATTGCTTTGCATCATTGTATTTATGATTAAAGCCAACTTTCCCTTGCTCATAGGCTGCTTCAATATCCTCTTCTAATAAATAGGTGGAAAACGGCTTTTCCGTATTAAAGGATTTGACATTGTGCTTTACAATTTGCGTAATTAATTCGTGTAATGTTTCTGCTGATGTTATATCAAAGGGCTGTAGCTCCAACACAGGTTTCCGTTTTCCAATCGACTTTACTTTCGCGTAAATTCGCAATATTCTCACCTCTTTATGTTCGATTATACAAAATCACTCTAATGATGAATAATAATTTCTAGTAAATTCTTGTAAAATGGTGCGAAAGGTATGGAAGAAATAGTTCAGATTTTCTATTAATATAAATACAGAACAAACGTTCCTTTTTGTAAAGTTTGTAGCTAGAATTATGGGGATAAGATTTAATTATTTTTATAAGAAAATCAACTATGCTAATCTCTGTTAAATAAAGGCTAATCAACACGCCTATAATTATATGGTATCTTTATACAAGAAAGGTGGCGCTCAGCTATGTCAAAGATTATATTAACGAATATGTGTATGGTTTATGATCAAGAAAATAACAAAGTGCTTGTGCAAAATAGAATTAAATCATGGAAAGGTATTACATTTCCAGGTGGACATATAGAGGATGGAGAAAGCTTAGTTGAATCAACGATAAGAGAGGTCAAGGAGGAAACGGGCTTAACGGTTGCTAATTTAGAGCCTTGTGGTGTTATTAATTGGTATAATGAGGAAAAAGATGAACGGTATTTTGTTTTTAATTATCGAACATGTGATTTTAGTGGAGAATTGCTAAAAGAAACAGATGAAGGTGACGTATTTTGGGTACATAAAGATAATTTGCGACAGCTTGATTTTGCAGAAGGATTCTACCATGAAGAGCAGGTGAAGTGGTACTAAGTGAAAAGGGGTGATGGAGAAAATTGTGGAATTATCAGGGGAACAGAAACTGAAAATCTTTATCTATAAAAAAGAAAACGTGTATTGGGCAGAAATTCATCATGACGAGCAATTAAAGAAAACTTCAAAGGTGTCTGATTTTTTAGCGCTTGTGACATTATTGAAGGTGCAGCATCTTGATATTGCACTGTTATTAACAGTGGTCAGTGCTTACATAACACCCGACATTTATTGAGCATAAAATGTCGGATAGAAAAACGCATCTCCTACTATAGTAGTGATGGAAAGGAGAATTTATGGATTGGCTAGAGAGAATTAATAGAGCAATGGATTATATCGAACAAAATTTATCGAATGAGATCGATTTTAAAGAGGTGGCAAGGCTGGCTTGCTGTCCTGAGTATCATTTCCCAAGAATGTTTTCATCTATGACGGGGGTGACCATGTCAGAATACATTAGGCGAAGACGTCTTTCACTTGCGGCATTTGAGCTTCAAAATAATGCGAATGTTCGAATTTTGGACCTTGCCTTAAAATATGGATATGATTCTCCAGATGCTTTCAGTCGTGCATTCAAGACCCTTCATGGAGTGAATCCAACAGTAGCACGTAACAAGGGAATTGAATTAAAAGCTATTCCGAGGCTCTCCTTTCAAATTTCAATTAAAGGAGCTGTGGAAATGGATTACAGAATTGAAGAATTAGATTTCGAAATTGAAATTGTAGGTGTTAAGCAAAAGGTGACAACGAAGGATGCTTTTCAAGTCATTCCGAGGTTGTGGGCGGAGGCAACAGAAAATGGCTTGCTACAACGATTAATTAATATGTCATGGGAGCAACCACAATGCAAAATGGAAGGCATTTTAGGAGTGGTAGGTAAACAGGCAGCTATTACAGATGAAGATTTTGAATATTTGATGGGCTGTCGCTATACAAGAGAACTACCAGCAGATATGGAGAAAATCATGCTACCTAAAAGCACATGGGCTGTCTTTCCAAATATTTCAGAGGCATGGCAGCGCCTTTATACAGAATGGCTACCTGTAGCTGACTATGAGCTGGCTGATTTGCCATGTATAGAAAATCAATTAGCACCAGACAGAGTGCCAAACAGCGAGCTTTGGGTTCCTGTAATATCTAGAAGATAAATAGAGAAAAAGCTATCTAATTCGATTGTGAATTAGATAGCTTTTATTAAATTTTCGACAATGTTTTACCGCTCCAGGCGAAAAGAACCGTTAAAATAGGGCCAAGTAAGCAGAAGAAGGCAAATGGAAAGTAGTCTATTGTAGAGACACCAAGTATATTTGTAATAAAAATACCGCAGACGCTCCAAGGAACAAGAGGGTTGACAACTGTTCCTGAATCTTCGATTGCACGGGCTAAGTTTTTAGGCGCAAGCCCAACTTTTTTATACTGCTCTCGGAAAGTTTCCCCTGTTAGTAAAATAGCTAAATATTGTTCACCAATTAATGTGTTTACACTGATGGCTGAAATTGCAGTGCCTGTAATAACAGAGCGTGCTGTCGTTAAAGAGGATTCAATTTTAGCAAAAATGCTTTGGATAATGCCTAATGTAAATAATAGGCCGCCCATGCTAAGCGCTAGTAGCACTAATGTGATAGTGAAAAACATGCTTGCAATGCCGCCGCGATTAAGCAGCGCATTGACATCCTCATTCGTTGTATTTGACACATACCCATTAAATAAACTATCCAAAATAGCTGTTATTGAAAGCGTGTCATGTAAAAAACCTAGTGCAATACCGAATATTGAGCCAATCGCTAATGTTAGTAACGCGGGCACTTTTTTTATAGATAAAATAACAAGTAGTACAAGCGGTAATAATGCATACCAGTGTACTAAATTTGTGCTAAGTAGTGTTGCTTGAAAAGCTTCAATGTTTGTAAGAGATGCTGTTGCATGCTTTGGCGATAAAGCAGCATAAGCAATGATAGAAATAATAAACGCTGGAACAGTTGTCCAAGCCATATTTTTAATGTGCTCAAATAAATCAATACCAACGATACTTGATGCTAAATTTGTTGTATCAGAAAGTGGTGACATTTTATCACCGAAAAATGCCCCAGATACAATTGCACCTGCTGTTAATGCGAGCGATAAATCCATCGCACTCGCCATACCGATAAAGGCAACACCAACTGTAGCAACAGTCGTTAATGAACTGCCAATTGTAATACCAATTATACATGTAATTATAAAGACAATCGCAAAGAAAAAGTTAGGTGTTACTATAGAAAAGCCATAGTAAATTAAGGTTGGTATTGTGCCACTGATAATCCAACTGCTAATCAGTATGCCAATGAAAAAGAAAATAAAAACAGCCGCAATGCCTGACTGTGCACCATTTACCATTCCTTGTTGAAGATGTTGAAATGAAACTTTCTTTAGTAAGCCATAGATAATTAGTAAAGTGATAATGATAAGAATAGGCATATGTGGTGGTGCATCAAATTTAATTATGCTGGCACTCATAATGCCGACAATCGCTAAAACGATGATAATCGCTTCCCAAAACACGGGAATGGTTTTTGCTTCTGTTCGAAACATAAGGAGCCTCCTCTAAGATGTTAACTTTGTCACTGCAACGCGTTGAAGTGACGAAGTATATTGTAGCATAATTATTAATAGAAGAATAGTCAACTGATCAATTACGACGAGGCATAGTTGTTAGTATTTACTCAGAATTGGGATGAAATATTACGATAGGTAGTGATTGAAAATAGAGTTAGTGGACAAAAGTAGTGTAATTAATAGGGTATTAAAACCTTATATTATACAAATTAATCCCATTAAATAGGTCTTCGATAATGAAGTTCGCCTTTGGAATTAACGCTTCTCATACCAATGCATTATTGCACAACAAATACAGGCTTGGCATAATGAAAAAGGTTAGTGTTATGAAGGAGGAAGAAAATGAGTGTTGGTAAGAAGTTAAATATAGTATTCTTTTCAATAATTTTTTTACTTTTGATTATAGTAGTATCGGGGTTAATGAATTTTAGTAACGTGGGCAGTAAAATGGAAGAAGCACTTGAGAATCGAGTGACTCAAATTCGTCTTGTTGACGATATTCGTTTTGGTGTAGCGGCACAAGGGGCTTATATACGTGCTGTAGCATTAAAAGCCTCTAGAGAAAATGAGGATAACTTTGTTGCCAATCAGGAGTTATTACAAACAAAATTGGCTGAGCTAGGGGAACTGATAAGATCAGAAACGATGATGGATCATCATATGGATATAAAAGAGAAAGTTGCTCAATTTAATACTACTTCTGAAGATTTTTTTACGGCTATAAAAGGGCGTCATGTGAGTAAAGCCCAAGATATTGTAAATAATGAATTAGAAGCAATTAACACAGAAATTTTAAGCATTGCCGATCAAATGCTAATATATCAAGATGAGAGCTTGGATAAAATTTCGAAAGACTCTGCTGTAGCATTGACGACAGCTAAAATTATGACAGCTATTTTAACTGCTATCGCGTTATTAATTGGAATTGGTCTTGTTATTTTTGTTAAGCAAACAATAACAAAGCCGTTAATACGTATTGTTAAATCGACAAATGTTATTGCTGAGGGAGATTTGACAGAGCGAGATATCGTTGTGCAATCGAAGGATGAAATAGGCCAACTTGCCACAGCATTCAATTTAATGAAAGGCAATTTGAAAAACTTGCTTGGCAATGTTCAATCAAATTCCGAGCAATTAAGTGCAGCAGCTGAGCAGTTATCAGCGAGTACTGAGGAAGTGACAGCAACGACAGCAGATGTGACAAATCGCGCTGCAAATACAGCGGAAATTACAAAAACAGCCTCTGATGCAGCCAATGAAAGTGCAAGAGCAATGGAAGAAACGGCTGTCGGTGTACAACGTATCGCTGAGGCTGCTCAAGATTTGCAGACGAGCTCTGTAGATGCGAGTACAACAGCTACGAGTGGTAGCAGTATTATCAATAAAGCGAAGCAGCAAATGGAAATAATTAATACATCGACAACGCAAGTAAATGAACTTGTACAAAAGCTATCAAAGCAAACCGAAGAGATTAGCCAAATGACACAGGTTATTACTGATATTACAGAGCAAACAAACCTACTTGCACTGAATGCAGCAATAGAGGCAGCACGTGCCGGCGAGCATGGTAAAGGCTTTGCGGTTGTGGCAGATGAAGTACGCAAGCTAGCAGAGGAATCAAAAAACTCTGCCAATACGATTGTTACGTTAACGACTGAAATTCAGTCAGATACAGAAAGTGTAGAGGCGGCTGTAAATCACTCCCTTCTATCCGTGAAAGACGGTGTTGAGATTATTGGTCAAGCGGGAGAAGCATTCCATGCGATTGAGGAAGCAGTAACGCATATGACAACACAAATCGAAGATATCTCTGCCACATCCGAGCAATTATCAGCAAGTGCAGAACAAGTATCAGCATCTGTCAATGAAATTGCTACAGGTGTAGTAGAGTCAGCTACTGATATTGATATGGTCGTAGCCGCAATGCAGGAGCAGGCTGCCACAATGGATGAAATAAGTAGCGTGGCTGTGAATTTAAGCGACAACGCGCAAGATTTACAGGAGCAAATTCAGAAGTTTAGAGTTTAAGAAATTGGTGACATTTATATAATAAGAGGACACAGATCATAAATTGACCTGTGTCCTTTTATTTCATCTAACCTTCGTTAGGATCTTATTTGAAAACGATTAATTTCTAGTTGTAAGGATTGTGCTAGCTGAGCTAATTGCTCAGAGGCATCGGCCATTTCAGCCATTGTTGCGGATTGTTCTTCTGTTGTAGCAGATACGCTTAATGTATGATCATTTGCTATAGCTGCCTGTGCCCGTAATTCGCTGACGACGGAAGAGATTGACTGTAGCTCTGAAAATACTTGTGTTGTATAATCACTTGTCACATCAATCATCTGCTTCAAATTATGAACAGCCGCTTCGATTTCTTCAAAAATACTGCCTGTTTGTTTTACAGAGGTAATCCCTTCTTGAGCAATTTCTCGACTTTTACTCATCATTGTTACGGCCGTTTCGATTTCGGCTTGTATTTTATGCACCATTGTAGCAATGTCGTTTGATGTGTCACCTGTTTGTTCGGCTAACTTTTTCACTTCTCCAGCTACTACGGCAAAGCCTTTCCCCGTTTCTCCAGCCCTTGCAGCTTCAATAGAGGCGTTTAGCGATAATAAATTTGTTTGATTAGCAATTGTTGAAATAAGTGAGCTCATCATGCCGATTTTTTCTGATTCCTCTTTTAATTGAATAACAAGATGGGTACTTGCTTCCACTTGCTCATGTAAGCTTGTTATATCTGAGACAAAGTCGTGAATTTGCGTTGCACCGTTAGTAGCAGCTTGAACAGTGGAGAGCGAGCTTTGCACAACCGCCTGTAACGTAGCTGAGAACTTTTCCATATTGTCTGTAATAGCAAGCGTCACTTGATTTAATCGCTCATTCATTTCATATTGCTTGGTGCTATCTTCAGTCAATTCAACCATTGAATTTGCAACGTTTGTGATTGAAACATGGACTTCATTGACGCTTGCTGTTAATTGCTCGGAAGTGGCAGCGACCGTTTCAGAACTAGAGTGAATATGGTTCATAATATGAAC
The DNA here is from genome assembly GCF_003049505.1 of Metasolibacillus meyeri. Classification (GTDB taxonomy): domain Bacteria; phylum Bacillota; class Bacilli; order Bacillales_A; family Planococcaceae; genus Metasolibacillus; species Metasolibacillus meyeri. The sequence continues at coordinate 14,194 of NZ_PYWN01000084.1, read as the reverse complement.
GAGTGAATCCAATGCCGTATTATAAGAGGTTGCCATTTCACCAAATTCATCTTTTGAGTCGACGACCATCTTTTTTGTTAAATCGCCAGTAGATAAAATATTTAAATGGCTATTTATTCGGTCAATTCCTTTTGTAATATATTTATTAATAACAATAAGCACAGCAATCAATAGCAGTAATAATATAGCGCTAATCGTGATTTGCATTGTTAAAGATTGCTTTAGTGGGGCATACATTTCTGTCGCTGAGGCTAACAGTACGACCTTCCAAGGCATACCATCAACTTTTTGATAATGGATGAGATAAGGTTCTCCTTCTATAGTGGCATCAAAGGAACCTTCATCTTGAGCAATTTGCGCTATAGGTATCGATAAATACTCCTGCATCGATGTTGAGTTTACTTTTTCAATGTCGGGATGTGTTAAAAATACGCCATCATTATCTACTAAAAAGGCATAACCGCTATTGCCAATTTTGACATCGGAAACAATTTCTTGAATGGAGTTCAATACGTAATCGCCCGATAGGACGCCAATGGGCTTTACGCCTTGTGTAATTTGGATAGCTGCTGTAATAAATGTTTGCTGAAGCGCTTCATCAAAATAGGGCGCTGTCCATAATACAGCATCAGATGCAAGTCCAAGTTCATACCATTCAGTTGTGGGGTAATCATAATTCGCATCCTCATAAACATTTGTATATACGATGTTATTGTCTTCTTTATAAGAGTATGGTCCAAAGTATTCATTCAAAATATCAGTGTTGTACCAAATGCCCATACCAAATGTTTCCTTATTAAGTGGTAATATTTTTTCAAAATACAACTTTGCTTCATCACGTGTTATTAAGTCTTTTCTTGCTTCTAAGGAAGATTTCGTGCTCAGCATCATTTGTTCGTGCGAGTGCAATTTTCCTAATACAGCTTCTGATGTATTATCTAAAGTTAATGACATTTCATTATGAATAGAATTTTTCATATTTGTAGAACTATTCATGTAGTTTAGGGCAGTAAGAATAAATAAGAAAATAGTAGTGATGAGTATAATGAAGCTAACTTTAAAGCGGATTTTGATATTTCTGAAGATTTGTTTCATAAGAAAGTCCTCCTAAATCCATCTTTCGGGTAAAAATGCACCTTAAAATTCCAAATAATTCTATAATAAAGCGTGTATAGTCTTATTCTATATAATAGATTATATGAAGTCTATCTATCTTTTCAAAGAGTTTGTGAAGGTTTAGTAAATAGAGGATGTAATATGCCAATCATTCCTGTGTATAAATGAAGTATAGCTATACACATCAAGGCTGGACAATTCATTAAAATATTTTAGATAGAGATAGGATTGTTGTTAGTTAGTATTTGTATTTCCTTGGTAGAGGCCTGTCTATTTCTATATTTTGTTTTAGCTATTATGTATGAGTTTAAAGAGGACTATTTCTATTTACATGTAGACTGCCTACTTGGGCGTGTATGTTATGCTAATGTTAAAGATAATCGTGAGCTAGATGATTTCCTTGATATAGATACGGGTTCTAATTTATTATCATGCACAAAAGGTATCTGGAAGAGAGAAGGAGAATTAAATGAATAGCTATTTAGAAAAAGTATTCCCAAAACTACATTTAGAGCCAGGATTATTTTACAAATGGCCTGTAGGTATTCGCTATGAATTAGGGACAGGCGATTCAAAAGTGGGCAGCGCGGCGTATATGCGAGGGGTTTATGAGCGAGCCATCACATTGTTTAAGGCATTACATGATATGGATGATGATTTGCTGGTTGTTGTAGATGGTTACAGTGTAGGTCGCCTTAACAAGAAATTTAATTTTTTTACACCATACATTAGAAATAAAAATAGTTTATATAAAATGAGTCATATGGTTTTTCAAGAAGATGGAGATGACCCAATGGTGTGGACGCATCGTTTCATATTGCCGTGTAAAGTAGCGGAGGTAAAGTATGTGCAAATGATACAGGCGCTATGTAATATAGATATGGGGATAACCCCACAATTGCCGGGTCGTGTTTATTTTATTAATATGACAAAAAATACAATTTTTCATGTGTATGATGATCGAGGGTGTGATTTATTAGCCCCTTCAGCAGAAATTATAAAGTATATGTATACAGACTTTAACGCTTGGATTTTGGACTATGACCGAGAGGCAATTGATTCTACATTTGATGAGGGGATACAAAATGACGAACCCAAAGGTAGATGAGTTTTTAAATACCACCACGACATGGAAGCAGGAGTTTGAGTTATTGAGGGAAATTGTGTTAGATAGTGGCTTAACAGAAGATTTCAAGTGGAAGCATCCTTGCTATACATTACAAAATAAAAATATTGTGCTGATTCATGGTTTTAAAGAGTACTGTGCATTGCTTTTCCATCAGGGTGCATTATTAGCGGACTTGGAAGGGATTTTAGTGCAACAAACCGAAAAGGTACAAGCAGCTCGTCAAATTCGCTTTAAAAGCTTGCAGGAAATACAGAATCTTGAGCCAACTATAAAGGCATATATTAACGAAGCGATTAAAGTTGAAGAAGCTGGATTAAAGGTAGAAGTGAAAAAGGGAGCGGAAGTCGAAATGCCAGAAGAGCTGCAAAGTAAATTTGCGGAAGATACCGCATTTCAAGAGGCTTTTGAGGCATTGACACCTGGTAGGCGACGAGAATATATTTATCATTTCACACAAGCAAAGCAATCCAAGACGAAAACAGCACGCATCGAAAAAAATATGTCGCGTATTTTAGCAGGCAAAGGCTTGCGCGATTGCGTTTGTGGATTTTCGAAGCGGATGCCTACCTGCGATGGTTCACATAAATATCATTAATGAAGTAGTGGAGGTAGTGAACTAATTATGCTGGAAGTTAATCTAATCATGGAAAGTGACAGGAATATAGTAAATTCGCTTAATATTTATGGTATTGCCGTTAAACATTCTCTAAAGGAAGATAGTGAGTTGGCGATTATAGAATCAATGAAAAAATATTTAAGCCATCATTTAGATATGCAAACGGTTAGCGATGTTTATTTGGTACAGATTTATCCTGAAGAGTATAATGTTAGTAGCGATCGATTCATAACCTTTTTAGGGGGATGTTGTCAAAAGGAGCCTGACAGTAAGCATCTTTCAAAATTAGTTATACCAAGCTCTACAGGGGTATCCTATATATACAATGAACAAGGCTCTGCGAAAAGTATAGATCAAGTATATGAGGAGATTTACAATCATTTTGAAGAAGCAGGTATTATTTTAAATGCGAATTATGATTTTGAAGTATGGAAAAGCAATGAGGATATAATTATGTATTTTCCTATTAAATCAGATAATATTGCTATACCCAAAATAACACCACTGAGCGCGATTACAAGCTAATGAAACAAAAGTTACTTGGAAAATCAGGTATAAGTTTGACTTTCCAAGTATTTTCCTTGAAAAGAGGTATAAAAGGTGTAGCGCAAAGGACAAGATAAACTGCAGTTGATGCTATCTAAAATTTTCCTATATAAAAGCGGATGATAATCAAACCTATGTAGATTTGTATTTAATAGAACGGCACCGTTCACTTGCTCAACTCACAGCTATTATCAAAGAAACTATCTTCAGTTAAGTAATTAATAGTTTACTTCATTTATAGCGATTTGTTAGCTTTTCTTTATGGCTTATCATAATCTCTGTTAAGTCGATATTATATTTGTCGGCTAGTATAAATAGGTTATCTAATACATCACCAAGCTCTTCCTTTAAATTTTCGATTTGCTCGGTTTTGGTTAGCGCGGTTTCGTCTGGACGGTCACGCCCAATCTCAATTGTACGAATGGCTCTCGAAACTTCGCCTACTTCTTCTGTTAAAAAATTTACTCGAATGAATGGACTTAATCCATACCAATTGCGCTTTTTATAAAACTCGGTAATCCATTGTTGGTATTCAAAAATATTCATCATATATCCTCCTATTATTAGATAGTAATGGTTTGTCGGTCAATGCCTATCAATCTAGATAAGCTACTACGAGGTGTCAAGGTGACTTAATTACACATTTAAATATTATAGCATCTTGGCTAAAATTTTAGTTAACTTGTATAGGTAGCTCCATTATGATTGTATTAAGGCTATATAGTACGTTGGAATTATTGATTTGCTATTGTTAGTGTTGAGGGATAGAGCAACTGTTTTATGTGAGAATGAATTAGTGTAGCTTTTAAGTGGATAAATATGTAATGAAGATTATATTTGTTTTATTTAACCATTTTATATATCATTTTTATTAATGTGCAATTACTTGATTGTGAGCAATAAGGCTCTATGTTGTACTTGTTTTTTAGTTTTATTGTCCTATAAAATCGTGTCGTTTTTGGTAATGTTGTATTTGTGTGATTTGAAATGACTAATAGATATGTTATTATTAAATAAATAAGTATATAAGAAAAGGGGAAGTTTATGAAAATACTTGTTGTTGATGACTCTGCATTCTCTCAAAAAATAACGATAAAAACATTAAAAACAATATACCCGAATGCTATATATGAAACTGCGGATGATGGTGTTGAGTGTATAGAAAAATACGGGACTTTTTTACCTGATTTGGTATTTATGGATTTGTTAATGCCAAATATGACTGGACAGGAAGCGATTGTTCAACTTATTGACAAGTTTCCAAACGCTAGAATCATTGTACTTTCAGCAGATGTACAAGTAACGGTTCGTGAAGAGGCTTTAGCTGCTGGAGCTTTAACATTTATTAACAAACCAATAAATGTTGATAAGCTTGGAGAAATTAAGCAGTTGATAGAAGGGTGAAATCCATGCTTACAACTACGCAAGAAGATATATTAAAGGAAATGTACAATGTGTTTGTCGGTGAAGCAGCTAGCTTGCTGTCAGAAATTCTTCAAAAAAGAATTTATCTATCTGTTCCAGAAGTAGAGTTATTATCAGTTAATGACTTAAACGCTGAGGATAGAGAAAATTTAATACCTATTTTAAATGGAACAATTTTATCTACTTCGTTAAAATTTGGTAACGTCTTCTCGGGTAGAGCTGAGTTTATTTTTCCAACTGAGCAAATTAAATATGTGACTGCACTTTGCTTAGGTGAGGAATATACAATGGAAGCTGAGGAATCCTCTTTTAGCGATGAGGATTTTGATGTAGTAAAAGAAATAGGAAATATTATTTTGAATGCAATAATGGGAGGTATGGGTAGCCTTCTTGAAATGAAGTTAGATTACGATGTACCACAAGTAGTATTGCATGAACAAGGGGAATTTAGTAAAGCATTTTTCAACACACGGGAAAGTAACATATTATTGTTATATGTAAATTTCAGTGTAGATGAATCCGAAGTAATCGGTCTCATTTTAATTAAATTCTCATTGGAGTCGATAGAGTTTTTAATACAAAAAGTAGATGAGATTAGTAGGGACGTAGATGAATAATTTATATTTGACTATTATTAATCAGTTAGACAACGGAATTATTTTGCTAGATGAGCAATTGAATATTCAATTATGGAATGACTGGTTAAGAAAATTTACAGGTCAAGATGAGAGCAATGTCAAAGGGCAACATATAACACAAGTTATTCCACGATTAAATAAAGAAATTTATATTCGTATGTTCGAACAAGCACTCTCGAATAAGCAAAAGAACTTTTGCTCGGCAGCAATGCATGAATACTTTATAGATGGTGATGGTGAACGTACAAAGAAAATGCGACAAAATATGTTGGTAAGGCATATTGAATTGGACAATCAAATATATGTAATGCTAGAAATTCATGATGTCACAAATCACTATGAGCGAATTCGCAAGCTTAACAAATCGTTACAAAATTCAATAGGGTTTACGAAAAGCTTAGAGCGCTTTGCTTTTTATGATAGCTTAACGAATTTACCAAACCGAAAATATATTGTCGATCGAATTGAAAACTTAACGGAACAGGAAGATGCGGTATTCACATTATTTTTCCTAGACTTAAATGGCTTCAAATCCGTTAACGATAACTTTGGACATACGCAAGGCGACCAGCTCTTACAAATGGTAGCAGAGCGGTGTCAACAATTGACAAATGACCAATCTGTTTTTGCTCGCCTTGGTGGTGACGAATTTGTGCTATTAGTTGAAAATATTTCTTCTATTGAGGAGCACGATGAACAAATCGCGAAGATTCATGAGCTATTAGTAGAGCCATTTATCATTGAAAATGAATCTATTTCTATCTCAACAAGTATTGGTTATGCATGCTTCCCACAAGACGGTGTGACAGTTAAACAATTATTGAATATAGCGGATCGTCAAATGTATTTGCATAAGCAAAAAATAAATGATGAAAGCTAAGTAGAAAATGCAATTCAAATTTGTGAGAATTGCATTTTTTTGTGTGAAAAAAGAGGCTAAGATGAATGGAAGGAAAACTTAAAGCCCACCAATCTCAAAAGACTGAGGTTGGTGGGCTTTATATTAGCGTAACATTTACGGCTTCTGTTTTTTGGACCGATCTTTAGCAAAGTAAAAAACAATGGATAGTGTGATGCCAAGTATAAGAAATGTTCGATCATCATTAGCGATGCCAAGAACGAAAAAAGGAATACCGAGTATCCATAACATAGTATCACTCCTTGTTTTATTTTGAACGGAGGCTTTTAAGTTAAGTCTCTGAAAGGTGTCACAGATGGAGATTAGTAAATCCATCAGCACGTGTTGTGACGATTTTAGGATAGAGTAAGCTCAGAACAATCTAGACGCAATTAAGCCTTTGTGTATTTGATTTAACTGCTAAAATTTTGTTTGGAAGATACACCGAGGTTTAATTACTATTTTATACGATTGAAAGATATAAAAGATTCAATTTTTTGTTAGAGCTATTTATCTCGTATTAACGGAGAGTACTATAACAGGTAAGGTGTTCATTGTATGTCGTAAAGGGCGTGTGAAATTTAAAGTTGAGGAGCAAGTAACTGAACTTGATGCCGATGCACTGTTAATGCTCGAGCATAGCCTTGAAGCGATGGAGGATTGTGAGATGATTGTTATACGCTTGAAAAAATAATGGGTGGAAAAGCTTTGGTTGTTGCAAATCAGGACTTTTTGTTATTTTCTGTGGGCTAGGAGATGGAGCAAATGACACATATATTATACATAGAAGATGAAGTAGAGATTGGTAATTGGGTGAAGAAGGAGCTAACGGAGCGTGGTTATGAGGTGACATGGCTTACATCTGGAGAAGGTGCTGAGCAATATATTGAGCTAGTAGACGTTGTTGTGTTGGACGTCATGCTTCTCAGCTTGGATGGTTTTTCGATTGGGAAGAGGTTAAAAAATAAAAATAGTGAATTGCCGATTTTAATGCTTTCTACGAGGACAGCTGTAGAGGATAAGTTAGAAGGATTAAGCTTTGCCGACGATTATTTAACAAAGCCCTTTCACCCAGATGAATTAATCGCACGTGTTGAGGTGTTGTTAAGACGTTTTCAAAAGAATGAGACGCAATTAACGATTGGGCATTTAACAGTGTATACGAAGGATATGCGAATCATTAACCAGCAAATACAGGAAGAAATTCAGCTAACAGGCAAGCAATATTATTTATTTCAATATTTTATTCGCCATTTAAATCAAATTTTAACGAAGGAACAGCTCTATGAAAATGTGTGGGGTGAGGTATATATAGAAGGAGATAAAACGTTAATGGTACATATTCGCTATTCGCGAGAAAAAATTGAAATCAATCCTGCACAGCCGATTATTATCGGGACGATTCGCGGCATTGGCTATCGGGTGAAAGAATGAGGAGAGTTTTTAATTCACTACAGGCGAAATATATGTTTGTTATTTTTACTGCAATTGGTTTGGTTTGGGGCATGCAAATCATTTATTTTGGCAAGTAATATTAGCGTGCCTAATCTTTCAGCGGAGGTGCAGCAGACAAGTACAGTAGATGAAACGATAGAGGAATGGAAGGAGTGGGCTAATGATCATGCATATAAGCTGACATCGATTCAACCAACCGATGATTTTGAAAATGTAGAAATGCTCAAGCCGTTGCTGCATGATTAGCACCTTGTGTTTTCAGGCGAGAGTGCGCATGGTGTAGGGAAATTTAGAGCTTAGTCAAAACGCGTTCGATTCAATTTTGCATTAAGTGCTAGGCTTCAATGTATTGGCATTTGAAAGCCGGTTGGGCGATGGCAACATCAATCAAACATCTGCCGAGCAGCAGCGTAAACCTGGGCGAGGCAAATCCCCCAAATATTTTTGTGTAGCAACATCCGTATTTTTTCGCTCTACTCCCAAGTAGGTGGTCAAAGGCTCCTTTCACTTTGACAGGCTACTTGGGATGTAGAACGATCTATTCGGGATGTTGCCACAAGAAAAAATTTAAGCACAGTGTGTTTAAAAACTTGACGTAGATCCACTCAAAGTTAGACGGGCGCTTTAGCGCAATTGTTGTTGTGGTTATATCCCTTATTCAGGATCAAATCGAATCGCAAATCCTCTGCCTGTTTGTCTGTAGTTACTATATACAAAATAGAATTCTTTCGCTGGATCAACGTCTTCAAAAGTCAACACTGCTCGAATCATTCCATTCCCATATGGCTCTAAAAAATTTTCCTCACTTAACCCGACAACTTCTACTATTTCTACAGATTTCGGGCGATATTGTTCATCATCTTGTTTAATATAAAAATGCATTTTTGGTTTCATGTAAAAGGAAAGATTATCTCGTGTTGCAAACGTGTATTCAATCGTTAATGGACTTTCATTCACCTTTTTCGCTTCAAAATAAAAGAATTTTTTATTGTCTCGATGTGCTTCATCACTCGTTACTTTTGATGAAATTTCAAAATCATAATCACTGGCGGAAAGAGGCACATAATCAGGTTTTGGACTTTCTACTTCAGTTGAATTGTTACCTGTAGAGCCAGATGATACTGGTGTTGCAGTTCCTCCTTCAGTAGGAGTGTAGTCGACTGCAACTTTACTCTCTTCTGTTTTAGCGATGTTTATAATTACTTGGGTCATGACTGTGCTAAATGCCATAATGAAAACGGCCATCGCAACGACCATACCTCTTCGTATGAGCTTTTCCTTTTTAACACTCGTTTTTTGAACGCCTCGAATCCCATTCATTGGGGTTAAACGGCTTGCACGTTCTGCTGGAATAAGTGTTCCGATAACACCTGTTACAATTGGAACGAATGATGATAGTACGATTAAAGTAACACCAAATAAGGTAAATTCCTCGTATAAGAAGAAAACAATTCCGGTTGCAACGATGACAACAAAGATCATAGCGGTTAATCCTGTGTATAGACCTTCAGCTAAGATTAACTTCCGAATAGAATGTCTTCGCCAACCAATTGCTTGTAAAACACCAATTTCTTGCTGCCTTTCAGACACGTTTTGCCAGTTAATTTCAGCAGTCGTTAAAAGAGCAATGAGTAGGGCAATTGCAATCGCCACGTAATGGAACGTACCGACCTCAAATGCTACATACTCGCCAAGAAGTGACGTAAACATGACACCTTGCATTCGAACAGTAATATATAAAAAGACTGCTAGTAAAGTTGAGGGTAAAGCAATCGCTAATACGGATAAGGCACTGCGCTTCCATTTTGTTAGGAAATGATTCGCTGCAATCGCATAAATAGAATTAGCGCGTAAAATACGTTTTCCGTTTACCGTTATTTCACCCTCACGCATCGCTTCATACGGAGATATTTTACGGACAATATTCATCGGTAAAAGTGCACCGATAATATAAACGGTAAGTGCAAATATGCCTGTTAGTAAAAAACGTACCGGTGTCACGGCATCTTGTGACGTCACACTAATAATCCCTAAAATTAACCAGGAGATTGCAGTTGCAAATATGCCGATTAAAACACCTTCTAATAACAGCATTCGGTAAACTCTAGTTGGCCGCCAACCGATTGCTAAAAGCACCGCAAACTCTTTTTGTCTAGCGAGCACATTAACGATACTGGCACTCCAAACGTACGTAATGGCAACAACGACCACACTAATCATTAATGCAATAAATCCAATATTTGCCTCTTTAAAAATGGAAATAGAAGAACCAATGTTTACCCATGGTTGTTCGATCCATCCAATTGCGGCTTCATCATTTAACCCAGGTACATATGTTAAGGCTAATTGTGGAGAGGAGCCTAATGTAATATCTGTAATTAAGCCCGTTTTCTCTTCAATTTCTTGTGCTACCCGCTCTAAAATTTGCTGGCTCTCCTCATTTAACGCTGAAACATTTGCTACTTTAATTCGGATTGTTGAAATGGGGTACTCACCTAATATAGCTTCAGCCGCCTCTAACGTCGTTAACATGCCAGGTGGATTCGTTAAAAAGTCTAAAGGATCATCTGTTGGCAATACGTCGATTGCTGGGCTAATTGGATTTCCTTCATTGTCCATTACAAATTTTGCCGATGCAGGGCGGTATGTTTCCATCGGTAACTCAGTTGTTGGGTCCATTGATAACGTTAATTTGCTTGCATCATAAAAGCCGATAAATTTCGGGTTTAATTTTGGTAAATCAATAAACTCCTCTGCCGCTAAATGAGGCACACGATAAGTTTGTAAGTTACGATAACTGCCAATTGCATCGTCTCCATTTTCTATTGGTACAATTTGATACGAAAATGGCCAGCGTTCAGCGAATGGACTTGTCATTTCCTCGTATTGAATTGGATTTGGTTTGAAAGTTATACCGATTATACGACCTGGGTCAAATACATCTGAAGCAGTTATTACTTGCTCACCCGATTCCCAATCGATACCTGTTGTGTTCGATACGAATTTTTGGAAAATGTCCTGTTGGTTCCAGTTTTTTTGTTCAACGACTGTTGTCTCAAGTGATTGTAAGTATTCTCTACCACCATTTTCCCTTATCTTTTCCATTGTTTCATTCGCGTTTTCTTGTGTAAAAGGAATATTCACGCGCTCAAATGAAATATTTGTTGTAGAATCTACAAAGTTTTGTGCATTGACGATGATTGGAATTTCATGTAAATTATTTCCGAGACGATTTATTAGATTATAGCGGTCTGTTTCGTTGAAATAACGACTCGTTCCTTTTTGGACAATGGCATTTTCAAGTCCAATCAGTTTATTTTCCTGCTCAGGATCAATCGCTGCTAATAAAACATGTGAATAGACCGTATAATCAATGGACGGTGCACCTGCCCCATAAGAACCATCCTTATTCATATAATCCCAAACATCATCTGGGTACGTAAAGTGATTATATGAATCTACTTCTTTAGTAGTTAACCCATTGTTTATTTGCTTTGTTAGTTTTCTTCGATAAATACCTGGCTCAAGTAAAGTAGTAGCATCCCCGAAATTTACCTTATAGTCACTGTAGCCAAGCATCGCGATGGGAGCAGCAACTTCAACGTCTTCAATCCCTTTAATGATTTCATAGTGCTTCATACTAATGCCGCCACTCAGACCACTCATATAATTGGGCTCTAGTAAACTTTTATTTTCTGTAACGGAGCGTGATTCTTGTGGACGAACAACAATGTCATACGAGGCAGTCCAACGTTCCTGCAATGTATCGACTACTGTTCCTTTACTTTGACTTGATAAGCCGACCAAGTAGGTTAGTCCTGCACTTATAATGATTACACCAACTAGTAAGAGGAAAAATCGCTCTTTCCTTCGCCACCAATTTTGAAAAATAAATTTAATCATACGGATACTCCTTTTGTATCTTGTATGACAGCACCGTCTTTCATTGTAATTATACGTTTTGCACGAGAGGCGAGGGCAGGGTCATGTGTTACATAAATAATTCCACAATTTTCTTGCTCATGAAGTGAAACGAGTAGCTGGAATATCTTTTCCCCTGTCTCACTATCGAGATTTCCAGTTGGCTCATCGGCTAATAACCAGCTCGGTTTATGCATGATTGCACGAGCGATGGCAACACGTTGCTGTTGACCACCGGATAACTGGGAGGGAAGGGCGTTGAATTTATTTTCTAACCCTACTTGTATTAATACTTCTTTCGCACGAGTGAGCTTATCATAATTTACCTTTCTTCCATAAAAAGCAATCATGACATTTTCAAGTACCGTTAAAGTAGGGAGTAGGTGGAATTGTTGAAAGATAAAACCGATTTCTTCGAAGCGAAAATCGGCTAAAGAATTTTTGTTCTTTGTGATGACTTCTTCACCGTCATACTGGATTGTTCCACTTGAGGGCCTATCTAATGTACCAATTAAGCTTAGTAGTGTTGATTTGCCAGATCCAGACGGACCGATAATAGCAATAAAATCGCCCTTTTCAAACGTAAGTGATGTGCTTTTGAGCGCATATGTTTTCGAGCCATCGCCTTCAAACGTTTTTTCTAATTGACTACAAGTGATAAGGTTAACCATTTTATCCCTCCGTTTTAATTATTGAATCTCCCATTTTTGAATGACGGGCAGTTGAATTTTATTAAACTCGATAATACTCCTCTGTTGTCGCAGTATTATAGTATAATCATAGAATAAGTAACAATATTTGCAATTTTTAGTTTATAATATATATTTGAAAATGTAAATATTTATTAATAAATTACTTTTACAAGATGGTGATAATCTTGATATTAATAAAAAAGATATTTGCTTCATATATATATATAAACTCACATGGCTAATTTGTAAGTGGAAACTACTTTGGTTGTCAGGGATAAAGTTAGTATTAGGAGTTTTACCTATTGTATTAATATAGTGCACTGAAAGACTTATAAATAGTGTGAATTTTTATATTAGTTCAAGTGTAGGATTAAAAGATGTTATATTTTTTTTCGCACTAGAGGTTACACTTACATTGGTTATTTTCCTATTGCAAAAAGTGTCCCTAATTGTAGAGCAAAAGAATACAAATACTTTTAAGTTGAATTTTAAAAAAATCTTGTTTAAAAAACAACGACGTTGCCTTTTGAATTGTTTGAAGACCACGAATTTCAAAATAGTCTTAGCAGAATAAATTCGAATGATACAAAAGTGATTCAAATTGTAAACAGTGGAATGGATTTCTTTTCAAATTTAGTTTCTTTAGTAAGTATTGTAATGTATCTTATTTCGATTAGTTGGTTGTTTGGTCCTTTACTAATACTTATAGTATTGATTTGATAGCTTCAGGAAATAAGTCAGAGTTGGTTCAGCTTGTCAAAGAGCAACATCATATTGAGACAGGCTATGTTGTGGGGGACCGAGCTTCAGGTATTAATGCAGCTCAGCATAATCAATTAAAATCGATAGGCGTTCGCTTTGATTTCGCGCAGGACAGTGAGCTAGCACAAGCGAATTATATCGTTGAGGATTTTATCGATATTTTAAATATTGTTGAGAGATGCTGTAGGAAAAGTAAATTGCTTTTTCTACAGTTTTTTACTGTAACATCTCAAAGAGATAAACGTGTTAAAGATAAAGGTGCTAGAAAGGAGGGGCTATGGGAAAGAGAGAAACGCTGGATGATTTGTATCGACAGCATGCAAAATAACACGTTTTCGAACAGCGCATTCAAGTTGTTGAAGAGTATATTGAGCTAACAATTCAATCAAATATTGAACTGCAAGAAAATAATCCAGCAACTTTCTATAAAACAATGGAATGGCGTGATAAAGCGATGCTTGAAAATCTACTTTGGCTAGCACATGAAGTGTATCCGAATGAAAAATTCATTGTTTGGGCGCATAATGACCATATACGCAAAGCACATTCAAAAGTCATGGGGTCCCCTTACCCAGTAAAAATGCTGGGGGAACTTTTACCTGAAGAAGAGAAAAAATTAAGCTATGTAATCAGGCTTTATATGGGAGGCGGAGAGTTATCGACGAATGATCGCATGGTACTGCCTGTTTCCCCATTAGAAAAAGGCTCTATTGAGGATATTCTTTCTGCTGTGAATACGGCGTATACATTTATTGATATGCGCTACTGTCAAAACGAGCGCGGTAATTCATGGATGTTTGAGCCACGCCTAGCATATAGCTGGGGTATTATACCCGAAAGCTTTGTACCGCGTGAGCAATATGATGTGCTATTGCTGATAGATCAAGCGAGTCCACCGACATATATTGAATAAAAAAGAGATAAAGTGAACCTTCAATCAGTGGGGTTTTCCTCATCCCCCACTGATTGGTAGTTTCACCAATCGGGTTTTTACAG